>CANEVR010000052.1 GCA_947442505.1 Flavobacteriales bacterium
CTTCATCCAACGCAATATGCAGAGATGATGGGTAAGAAAATCGATGAAAGTGGTGCCAAGGTTTGGTTGATCAACACCGGATGGAGCGGTGGTTCTTATGGAACTGGCGAGCGCATGAAGTTGAAATATACACGTGCGATGATTACTGCAGCTTTGGAAGGAAAATTGGACAATGTTGAATTCAAAACACACGAGGTTTTTGGTCTATCCATGCCCACTGCTTGTCCAGATGTTCCAACAGAATTGTTGGATCCAAAATCCACTTGGAAAGATGGTTCAGCCTATGATGCAAAAGCCAATGAATTGGCTGAGAAATTTGTTGCCAATTTTGAAAAATTCAGAGAGTTTGCCAATGAAGAAATCATGGCAGCTGCTCCAAAAATTACTGCATGATACTTCCTACTTCTGACATTTCATTGTCAGCTTTAAAAGATCTGTTTTACGCATCGGAGAGCCTTCAGCTCTCCGATGTTGCAATACAGCAAATTCAAAAAGCCCGCACCTATCTCGACTCGTTCAGCGGTGAGAATGGCGCCCCAGTATATGGGGTCAATACGGGTTTTGGATCTTTGTGCAATACCATCATCAAAGATGAAGAGATGGGATTATTGCAAAAGAATTTGCTCATTTCTCATGCATGCGGAATGGGTGATAAGGTTCCGCAAGAAATTGTTCGCTTGATGCTCTTGCTCAAAGTAAAAGGACTGAGCAAAGGATTCAGTGGTGTGCAATTGGAAACGGTACAATTGCTTTTGGACTTATACAACAACAAGATGATTCCGGTTGTCTATGAGCAAGGCTCCTTGGGTGCCAGTGGCGACTTGGCTCCCCTGTCTCACCTCTGTTTGCCATTGTTGGGGTTGGGAGAGGTGAATCACCAAGGAAAAGTAATCTCCGGGCAAGAGGCACTAAACATGTTGGGTAAACAACCGATTGTATTAAAAAGCAAAGAAGGATTGGCACTTATCAACGGCACCCAATTCATGAGCGCCTATGCAACCTTCAATGTTTGGCGAGCGCAGGATGCCATCAACAAAGCCAACCTAACGGGAGCCATGAGCTTAGAAGCTTATGACGGTCGAACAGAACCCTTTTTACACGCCTTGCATGCTGTGCGTCCCCACGCAGGGCAGTTGCACATTGCTGCGCAATTCCGCACACTCTTGGAAGGATCTTCGATTGCTTCACAAGAAAAAGCACATGTGCAAGACCCTTATAGTTTTCGCTGCATCCCACAAGTACATGGCGCCTCATGGGACACGTTGCAATATGTGACAACCGTGGTGGAAACTGAGATCAACGCCGTAACCGACAATCCAGTGGTTCTTGTGGATGAAAACAAGATCATTAGCGGTGGACATTTTCACGGACAGCCATTGGCTTTGGTACTTTCCTACCTGACAATAGCCATGGCCGAAATCGGGAGCATATCAGAAAGAAGAATCTATAAGTTGATCAGTGGAACGCGCAATCTACCTGCATTTTTGACACCCAATCCAGGATTGAATTCAGGCTTCATGATTGTGCAATACACAGCTGCATCAATTGTATCACAAAACAAACAATGGTGCACACCAGCTGTCATTGACACCATCGACAGCAGCAATGGACAAGAGGATCACGTGAGCATGGGGGCCAATGCCGCAACGCAATTGCACCGGGTCATGGACAATGTCGAAAAAATTATTGGACTGGAAGCCTTCACTGCAGCGCAAGGATTAGAATTTAGACGCCCATTAAAATCCTCTCCCATGATTGAAGAAGCCCACCAATCCATCCGCCAAGACATTCCATTCATCGAAACCGACACCTACATGAGTCCTTTGATGCACGCCGCTTTTGATTGGGTGAGAAAGGGATGAAGGGATGAGGGAATGAAGGAATGAAGGGATGAAGGAATGAGGGAATGTGGGAATGTGGGAATGTGTAATGCCTGAATAAGCTTGACCGTTTTCATTCAATCACATTATCATTCTTTTGCTATTGTGCACGATATCTCCCCTACTACTTTTTCGAAGAAAAAGAAAGGAGGGGTGTCCAGACGAGCGCCAGCGCTGTCTGGACGGGGTGGTCTAATCTGTGCAAAAAATGATTCCACCTGTCTGGGCATATTGCCACACGCCCCTACTCCAAATCTAACGAAACTTTCAGAATGAAAATGAGAAAGAAAATGGGAATGAATATTCACTTGTCTCCTCATCCCTTCATCACCTCATCCCCTTAATCACTTCCCTCTTCCCTTGATAACCGTAACCACGGTATAGAATAGAATCTTGATATCCATCGCAAGCGTCATGTTCTCCAAATAGAGAATATCATACTTGAGCCTTTGAACCATCTGCTCTACATTTTCTGCATAGCCATATTTGACCTGGCCCCATGAAGTGATGCCGGGACGAACACGCAACAACTTCTTGACATGCGGCGCCTGCGCCTTGATTTGATCAATGTAAAATTGTCGCTCGGGTCTAGGTCCTACCAAAGACATTTCCCCCATTACCACATGCCCAAACTGCGGAATCTCATCCAGTCGCGTCTTTCGCAAAAACTTTCCCACTTTGGTGATGCGCTGATCATTGGAAGAAGACAACTGAGGTCCGTGCCGCTCCGCATCCACAACCATTGTCCTAAACTTCAACATTTTAAAAGTCTGCCCATGAATACCCACCCGATCTTGCCAGAAAAAGATGGGGCCATCTGATGTCAATTTAATGGTCACTGCGATGGTGATGTACACCGGCAACAAAATCAATATTGCAATTAATGACAACACCACATCCATCAATCGTTTTAAACTCATTTGCCATGTGGGCATCAATTCCCGATCGATGCGCACCAATGGAACCCCATAAACACTAGTCATCTTTACTGATCCACTCAACAAATCAAAGGTGTCCGGAATAATGCTCACATCCAAATCAAAATCCAACAACACAGACATCACTTCAGACAAATGCTTGTGGTCCGAACTCTCCACTGCAATGATTACCTCACGAATTCGGTGCTCTTTGATTAATGCTGCCAACTGATCCACCTGGCCCAAAAAAGGCATGTATTGTTTCAGTAAATCGTCCTTGCCGTTGATTCTTACAAAACCAACAAAACGATAACCACCCATGTTGTTTCCAGATACAATTTCATCGTACAAAGACAAGGCCCGTGCATTGCCCCCTACAATCAAAGTGGGAAATCCCCACTCCCCGCTCTTCATCCTGCGCACTGTAGCTGATGTCAAAATCAAGCGCAACGTCAAAGCAATAATCCAATGAGAAAGGAACAAAACAGAAATGCTGCGGTAATAAGACGTATACCCAGGCAAGCGATCATCCAATAATATCATGAAGAACAAAAGCAAACTGCCAATGATGGTTGCCAAAGTCATTTCACCAATCTCCTTGAGTCGATGACGCTTAAAAATTTGTCTGTAATGCCCAAGTAAAAAATAAAGAACCACCCAAAAAATAGGTATAAAAAACAACCCCATTAGAAAATTAGGATCATGCGACTCAATATTCCACAGTGCATTGGTAGGGGTAAACTCCCAATACACCTTGCGAAATGAGTACAGAAAAATCCAAGACATCCATGCCGCAATAACGTCTGTAATAATATACTTGGCTATTTGTTTTGCGTTATTCATGAATTACCACTGAACCCATTTTAAATTATCCAAATACAACTCACAAGCTTTACCACTCTCATCAGGAATCATTTCAACAAAAAACTTAAAACTTGTTGCCTGTGGATGCTTGCTTGGAAGATCACCAAAATCAACATAAATCTTATTCCAATTCGGAGTCCCATCACTGTTTTGAGTTGGATTAATAATCAACGCAAAATACTTGGTTTCAATACCTCCTTCGGTTATCAAAAGGCCAACAGAAAACTTATTGTTGGCACTGTAATTCATTTCTAAGAAATAATAATTACCGGCTGAATAACCCAAATTTTCATCCCGCATGAAATACAATCTGCTCTGACTGGCATCAATAACCCCTTTACCGCAGCGGTTGCCTTCAAAGACAACATTGGGATCTGTGATGGCCGAAAAAGTTCCATTGTTTCCGGGCATCGATACAAGAAAATTACCGCTCTCAAATCCCAACTCTTCAATCACCGCCTGCTCAAAATACTCAAACTTGGGAGTAACGGAAACCGAGTCGCCGGGCTGCACTGACACGATGGTGTCAAAGCCAGGACAAAAAACATATTTGATTCGGGAATCGCTCAATCCATTGTTTTTAATACCAGGAAAAATTTGAATATTGGTACTCCCATCTTGAACAAAAGGGACAACAGCCGGAAGGTCATAAATACCCAATAATTGCTCATTGTTGTACACCCAAGCTTCGGTGATTTTTTGATTGGCCGTTCCCTCACCTGGACGAACTTGAAAAACATAGGCAGGAATGTGAATAAAGGCTGGCACTTCAGCTTTTTTGCATTGCGAAAAAATCAGCAATGCCAAACCACACCCTATCATCCACCTAAATCGTAACAACTTTGTTTTGGTTATCGGCCAACGAAAATAACGCAAGCCGACGAGAGAAACGCATCTTGCTTGCAATTATTGCAAAAAGGTCTCAAAATTTTCAGGTCTGTTGCTGAACAATGATTGATCACAACGAGAACCTATGGTCAGCGCCACCTCCAGCGACTTGATGGCATCTTCCAAGGTCACCTGTGGCGTTTTGTTCTTTTCAATGGAATGGGCAAAGGCTGCCAATTCCTCTACAATGGCATTGCCCTTGTCAACGGCAATCCAATCGGCTCCCGGTAGCGGTTGTACTGCACTCAATTTTCGCCATTGGTGATTCATGAAGTCCAATTCAATCATCTGATCCGACATCAACAGCTGCATGGTACGAACAGACGTTGAATGAATGCGCGAGGCATACAAGTGCACGGATGTTCCATTGTCCATCTCCATGGTCACATGGGCCACATCCAATTCTTTTCCTCGCCATGGAATGCCATAGGCCAATATTTTACGTGGGCTGGCCTTGGTCAAATGCAAAACCAAGTCGATGTCATGGATCATCAAATCCATGACCACGGAAACATCCATTCCCCGATCATTGACCGGCGAAAGGCGATGACAAACAATCATCTTGGGCGTTTTGATGTGGGGCAAAGCCGTTGTGAAAACGGGATTGAATCGCTCTACATGACCGATTTGAACAATCACACCGGCCTCCTGTGCCAAGCGCAACAATGCTTTGGCTTCTTGCATGTCCACACAGACAGGCTTTTCAATGAATACATGTTTGAATGCGCGAATGCACTTGTTGGCCAATTCAAAGTGCGTTGCGGTGTTGGAGGCGATGATAACGGCATCCACTTGATCCAACAAATGATCCACACTGTGGCTGGGCATCAGACCCGTGAGGTCCATGGCTGCTTTGGCCATCTCTGTAGAAGGATCAAAAAAAGTCACCACCTCAAAACGCTGACCCAATTCCATCAGACATTTGAGGTGAATTTTACCCAAATGACCTACTCCCAAAACACCCACCTTAATCATACAGCGATACTACGGGCTTTTGGTTGTGATTATTGCATGAAAAACTTTTTGTATTTACACCCGTACGTTAATTTCTCGATCCAAACAATACGGATCCCAATCGAATCAAGTTACTGCCTTCTTCCACGGCCATCGGCCAATCACCGCTCATGCCCATGGAAATGATACGAAATCGCTCAGACAGGAGCGGCTGTAAAACGTCAAAACACTGTTTCAATTGGCGAAACTCTTTGCGAATGGTTTGCTCATCGTCAACAAAAGATGCCATTCCCATTACGCCACATATCTCAACGCCCTCGAATGTGTTGTTTTTTAATTCAACCGCAATTTCATCCAAATCTTCAGGTGACCAACCGAACTTGGATTCCTCCGTCGCTATGTGAAATTGCAAAAGAACTTCAATCACCCGACCCTGCTTGCGCGCCTGCTTGGCTATTTCTTTCAATAATGAAAAGGAATCCACCCCATGTATCATTTTGACAAATGGTGCGATGTACTTGACCTTGTTGGATTGGAGATGACCAATGAAGTGCCACTCCATGTCCTTGGGCATTTCTTCTGCCTTGGCTAACAACTCCTGCACATAATTTTCTCCAAAAACTTTCACGCCATGGTTGTAAGCTTCCATCAAATCGGATATGGGCTTGGTCTTGGAGACCGGTAACAACAATACTTCCCGTGGAAGTTGCGCTTTAATTTTTTCGTACTGATCAAAATTAAATCCCATAAGTAATGGGATAAATAATTAAACCACTGCGCAATTTAGGCTCGATGTAAGTGCTCTTGGGAGGCATCACGCCATGCGCATCAGCCACGTTCTTCAATTGATCCACACCAACCGCTGAAAGCACAAAACCCACGGTAGCGTGACCCTGTGCAATTTGCTCTTGAAGGTGGGCAATGCCTTTTGGTCCTTCTGAATATTTTAATCGTCTGTCTTTTCTAAAATCCTCAAACTCAAAAATGGGTACCAAAACCTGATTGGCCAAACGCTCGGGATCAATCGAAACATCCTCCTTGAATTTCCACCAAGTCACGTTGTTTTTTGTGACAACACCAAAAACACCTTTGGGTGGATGGTCCGCTTGGACAAGATCTGTATACGACTCGAACCGCTCTTGGATTTTCTCCAATATTTGTTGTTCATCAAACCGAACATCTTTGACCAAACGGTGAAAAGGATGGATGGTCAAATCTTCCTCGTCGATAATGTAACTCAGGAAATGCGCAGTTCCGGGCCAATCGGGATGCTGACGGTGCAAACGCTCACTAGAAGCGGAACGGTGATGACCATCGGCTATGTACACGGCATCTATGGCTTCAAAAGCCGTCTGTATGCGATTGACTTCCTCTGGAGCATCCACGCACCAAATGGTATGCTGCGCCTGATCAGTGGTTGAAAAATCAGCCAACGGCTGGCGCGCTTGCAATCCCTTCATCCATGACTTGAAATCGCTTTCCAATTGCGCAAACATCAACACCGGTTCTGCATTGATACCAGTTATGGCCAAATATTCAGCAAACAAATTCTCTCGGGCTTCTATGGTATGCTCGTGAATTTTGATGACTCCCTTTTGGTAGTCTTCTATGGCAATTCCGCCAATCCATCCCAAATAGGTTTTTCCCGATTTGATTTGTCGGTACAAATAAAAACTTTCTTTTGTTTCCTGCACCAATACACCATTTCGTACATAAGCATCAAACAAATTGCGCACCTCCAAAAACTTAATCTGCTCAGCCACATCGCGCTTTTGGGTAGGATGAATGACGTGTAAAAAGGTGTATGGATTGTTGGTCAGTTTCTCATTGAGCTCCGCTTCTGTGTAAGACAAAAACGAGCGAGAAGCCACCAAGTGCATTTTGTCTCTTGTTGCACGAATCCCCTTGAATGGATGCAGTATTGCCATGACTATGCTCCAACCAAACCTGCTACGATGCTGGCGATTTCCAATCCAATGCGCTCTTGCGCCTCACCAGTAGAGGCACCAATATGTGGTGTTGCAATAACGCGGGAATGTTTCAACAAATCCTCCCTAGGAGTGGGTTCGTTTTCAAAAACATCCAAACAAGCCGCCTTTAGCATATTGTCATTTAAAGCAACCAATAAATCATCTTCATTCACCACACCACCGCGAGAAGTATTGACGATAACCGCCGACTTCTTCATCTTTTTCATTTCCTCCATTCCAATCACCGCAGCGCCATTGGGCTGCTTGGGAACATGTAAAGAAATAAAATCGGCTTGAGACAAAGCCTCCTCCATTGTGGCGTGTACCAAGGGAACATCGATGGATAAACCACCTAGGGTGCATGTCACCGTTGAGCTGGTTTTATCAGAACGATCTACAGCAATCACTTTCATACCACAACCCAAAGCGTATTGGGCCAATGATTTTCCGATGCGTCCAAATCCAACAATCACCAATGTCTTTCCGCTCAACTCAATCCCTTTGCTGTATTGTTTTTTAAGATCACCAAATTGAGTGGCACCCACTGTTGGCATGCTATGTCCAGAAGCATAAGTAAATCGCGCAGCTGCAAACATCATGGACATGGCCAACTCTGCAACACTTTGTGAGCTCGACGCGGGTGTATTGAAAACGGTCAATCCTTTTTCCTTGGCATAAGCCGCATCAATATTGTCAATGCCTACTCCTCCTCTACCAACAAACTTCAACTGAGGACAACCATCAATGATGTCTTTTCTCACCTTGGTAGCACTGCGTACCAAAAGTCCTTCGACGTGATTGGTTGTCATATATTGCACCAATTCATCTTGGGGAACAAAGGTGGTTTCTACCACGTGTCCTTGCGCCTCCAAAGCTGCCTTTCCTCCAGCATCGATGCCGTCATTTGCCAATATCTTCATTACCCTTTGATTCTTTCAAATTCTTTCATCACATCAACCAATACCTGCACACTCTCAATGGGCAGCGCATTGTACATGGAGGCACGGTATCCGCCAACACTTCGGTGTCCTGCAATACCACTGATGCCCGCTGCTTTCCACATGGCATCAAACTCACTAGCCATGCTATCGTCATTTAATCGGAAAGTTGGATTCATCCATGAACGGGCTTCTGGGACTGCATGTCCATGAAACAAAGCATTGCGGTCTAACTCATCGTAAAATAATTTTTGCTTCGCGAAGTTGAGTTGCTCCATGCCTTCCAATCCGCCCATCTCCTTGATCCAACGCAAAGTCAACATGCAAGTATAAATAGACAATACCGGTGGGGTATTGTACATACTGTCCTTATCGATATGGGCCTGAAGATCCATGTAAATGGGCAACTTGCGACCTGTTTTCCCTAACTGCTCCTTGTCCACAATGTACAATGTAGCTCCCGCTGGACCTAAGTTTTTTTGCGCTCCAGCATAGATTAAGGCGTGCTGTGCAGCATCTACCCTTCTCGAAAAAATATCCGAACTCATATCACAAATCAACGGAACAGAAGACTGAGGAACTGCAGCATATTGCGTTCCGTATATCGTATTGTTGGATGTGTAATGGGCATAATCGTAGTTGCCTTCAAAGACAACGTTTGGAATGTAGCTGTGATTCTTATCCGAAGAATCAAAAGGCACATCCACCTGACCCAATACCTTGGCTTCTTTGATGGCTCCTGCGGCCCAAACACCAGTATTGGCATAAACAGCCTTACCACCTTCCTTCATGAAATTCATGGCTGCCATGTGGAAACCCAATGTGGCGCCACCTTGCAGGAACAAAACTTCATAACGATCTGGCAAAGACAAAATCTCTTTCACGCTTTGTCTCGCCTCAGCTACCACGCGTTCAAAATTCTTAGAACGGTGAGAGATTTCCAAAATGCTCAATCCCATGCCATCAAACTCTTGAATGGCTTGTGCTGTTTGCTCGATGACTGGTCGAGGCAAAATGCTGGGTCCTGCCGAAAAATTATGCACTTTTGTCATTACGCTGTTGTATTATAAACCCAATAAAACTTCTTCTGCTGTTTTTCCACCAAAGATCAATCGCTCTGGATTTTCCAACATCTCTTTGATCTTGACCAAAAATCCAACGCTCTCTCTTCCGTCAATGATACGATGATCATAGCTCAATGCGAGATACATCACCGGACGAATCACCACCTGACCATTTTCTGCAACAGGTCGCTCCACGATGTTGTGCATTCCCAAGATGGCACTTTGCGGGGGGTTGATGATGGGGGTGCTCAACATCGAACCAAATACCCCACCATTGGTGATGGTGAACGTTCCACCGGCCATATCATCTACTGTAATTTTTCCATCTCTCGCCTTCTTGGCCAAACCGCCAATCGCTTTCTCAATCTCTGCCAAACTCAAACTTTCTGCATTGCGCACGATAGGTACCATCAAACCTTTTGGTGTGCTCACTGCGATACCTACATCGCAAAAATCATGAAATACAATTTCACCATTCTCAATGCGCGCATTGACTGCAGGGAAATGATAAGCCGCTTCGCAAACGGCTTTGGTAAAGAATGACATGAAGCCCAAACCAACGCCATGCTTCTCTTTGAATAGGTCCTTGTACTTGGTCCTCAAATCCATCACTGGCTTCATGTTGACTTCATTGAAAGTCGTCAACATGGCTGTTGTATTTTTTACTGAAACCAAACGCTCCGAAATCTTCTTGCGGAGGTTGGTCATTTTTTCTCTTCTTTCATTTCTTGTTCCACCGCGCTGAGGAACAGCCGCCGCGTCAATACCGCCGGCCAAGGCCGCCAATACATCGTTCTTGGTGATTCTTCCACCAGGCCCTGTACCTGCGACTTGCAGAGCCGTCAAGCCATTTTCTGCCATCACCTTGGCTGCAACTGGTGAGGGATGACCAGCAGCTGGATGATTGCTTGCTGCAACAGGCATAGGGTTGGGCGCTGCCACTACCGGAGCTTCCTTCACAACTGCCTTCTCTTCTTTTGCTGGCGCGACGCCTCCTGCTGGCGCAGGAGCCGAACCATCGATGATACACGCTACCGCTCCCACCGCAATGGTGTCTCCGGCTTGTGCCAAAATTTCAATAGAACCAGACGCTTCTGCCGCCAACTCCAAGGTGGCTTTGTCTGAATCAATTTCAGCAATCACTTGATCTTTGTTCACATAGTCCCCATTTTTCACCAACCAATTGGCGATGATTACTTCACTGATACTCTCACCTGGAGAGGGGACTTTCATTTCAAATTTTGACATTTTTCGATGTATAAAGGTATTGAACCAAATTTAACTGCGAATTTGCATCCATTTTCGCTTGGATGCAGAAAAAATCAATAAGATTTACGAACTTTCCAAAATGAATTTCATCCTTGTTTTTGTTGGTGGAGGATTGGGGGCGGTGTTGCGGTGGTCATTGGGATTTATTCCTTTTTTGAAATCGAGTAACCTCTGGACCAGCACTCTAATGGCTAATGCCTTGGCCGCCGTTATTTTGGGGGGAACCTTTCGTTGGCAATCATCTTTGGGCCTCATGAATCAAGGACCAGCTTGGTTGCTCTTGGCCGTAGGATTTTGCGGAGGTCTAAGTACTTTTTCTACCTTTAGTTTGGAGACATTTAAGATGATTCAAGCACAAGATTGGGCTACCTTGATCGTATATATCGCGCTAAATGTGGGATTGTCCCTTTTATTGCTCATTTTTGCCTACCAATTTGCAGCAGGATGGAAGGGATAAGACCACTATTAAATTTTGAAACACATGCCAGTCCATCACCGAGCGCTGAATGGATTTTGATGATTCACGGAGCCGGTGGCAGCACCCGTACCTGGAAAAAACAAGTTCCAGCTTTCTTTGATTCCCACAATATTGTCGTGATTGATTTACCCGGACACGCAGCTTCTTCAGAAGCTTGCTTGTGGCAGAACAAATACAGTTTCGAGTGGATCAGTGAGGAAATTTGGCGGGTAATTGATCATCTCAAAATCCCCAACATCCATGTGATGGGCGTTTCATTGGGGAGCATCATCTCCATGCAGATGTACCACAGCCGACCCAAACAAGTGCAGTCCATGGTTTTTGCAGGACCCATAGTTGCTTTAAATAACAAATTGCGGATTTGGGCCAAGATTGGTTTAACCACGGCCAAAATCATCGGTTATCGCAATTTTTACGCCCTTATGGCCAAGGTGGTGATGCCCCGCAAAAACCACCAAAAATCCCGAGACATTTTTGTTCGTGAAAGCAAACTGCTCACCAACAAGGAGTACAAAAAATGGACTTCGATGTATGGAAAATACTTGGACAAAAAATTAAAGCAATTGTTTGATTCCAAGCCGCAAGTCCCGACGTTTATTCTAGTGGGCAAGCAGGACCATATGTTCTTAAAGCCAGCCCTAGCTTATGCTCAACGTTTTCAAAACATCCAAATTCAAATCATTGAACGTTGTGGTCACTTGGTGAGTCTTGAAAAAGCAGAAGCTTTCAATGCACACTGCAAAATCTTCTTCGAGAAAATCGCCAAATCGATTCGATAATCTGAATCAAAAAAAAGAGGCTGCCCAAATGGACAGCCTCATTATTATTTCCAAGAATTTCTTATTTCACGATGGTCTGTGCAGACACCGTTCCATTGGGAGCTTGAATGGTCAACTGGTATAAACCATTGGCCAAAGCAGCTGCATTCAAATTCATTGAATTGTTTCCGATTGTTGCCTGGATGGCTTCTTGAGAAACCAATTGGCCTTGTGCATTGAACAACTTTACACTGTACAAACCAGCTATTTGTGCATTCCAACGAACAACAGAAGACTCATTCACCGGATTAGGGAAAACAACAGCTGAAGTGGTTGTGGTCTCTTCTACATTGGTAGGAATGGCATTCACAACATTCAATGTGAATCCAGTTTGTTGCGTTCCGCCTGGGAAAACACCGCCATTGGGATCCACAGTAAAGTTTACACATGCTGTGTCTACAGATCCGTCAGCGCAAGTCATAAACAAACATAGCTCAAAGGTTCCAGTCTCCGCATATTGCCAAGTTGGGAAAGCACCAGTCATGGTACCACCGTCTCCAGTTGACCAAACATATTGTGCATTACTTGAGGGATCAACATCATTCACCACCCAAACTACAAAAGGAGTTCCATTCATCATCGAATCTGCTATCAATACCAAATAAATATTGGCCTCACAAGGTGATGAACCACCACAATCCTCGTCAATCAGACCATCACAATCATTATCGATTCCGTTGTTGCACTCTTCAAATGCCCCAGGAAAAACCCAAGCATTGGCGTCATTGCAATCTACACCGCTCAAAAAGCCATCGTTATCGTTGTCAAAAAATGTCGAATCTCCGTTGCAACCTTCGTCGATGGAGCCATCGCAATCATTGTCAACTCCATTATTGCATTCCTCAAATGCACCGGGATAAACCCATTGATTATTGTCATTGCAATCTGAGAATTCATCCCATCCATCTCCATCATTATCGGCATTTGGATTACCAAAACAGTATTCCAATTCGAAAGTCATGATGGCACCAGGAATCCATATGGTGTTGTCGCATACCTGCAAACCCTGACAATTGGAAATACAAGCCCAAACCATCATTTGACCCATTACATTTCCAGTCACAGGTACCAATCCATCAAAACCACCATTTGGACCGGATTGAACAACCATGGTTCCGGATACTCCAGAAATGGAGTCTACGTAAAAAATGTTCACATCAACAGTACCATTAGCGCCGTTGATTACTCCGCTAAATGGAAGGCCTTGAGACCATGATTGAAGGCCCGCCATCAAGGCCAAACACAAAAGGGTAAATTTCAATTTCATTGATTAAAAGTTTAGTATTACTGATTAGACCAAATGTAAACTTATTTGGTTGTTTGCTCTTCTTATTTTAACACAATTGTTCTGTAATGCCTTCCCACTCCGCATATACCTTGGTCAATGCGTCTTTCTTTTCCTGGTGTTGATCCGTTACTTTTTTGACCGACGCAACATCAGAATAATCCAAAGTGGCCATGTCCGCCTCAATGGCCGAAACCTCTTTCTCCAACTCTTCTATTTTCTTCTCCAATTTACTCAACTGTTGCTCCAGCTTCTTTCGGTCTTTGACATCTTCCTTCACTGTAACTGGGAAGACTGCATCCATAGAAGCTTCAGCGGACTTCTTCTTTGACTCTTTCTGCTGCTGTTCATAGACAGCAATGTTCTCTGCTTTCTTCTCTTTCAAGAAATCCAAAACATCTCCTGTCCAAACCTTCAGTCGACTAGGCAGTATTTCATAAACGGTATCTGTGAGACCATTGAGAAAATCTCGGTCATGGGATACCACCAACAATGTTCCATCATATTGACTCAATGCTTGTTTCAATACCTCTTTGGACACCAAATCCAAGTGATTAGTTGGTTCATCCATGATTAAAAAATTGGTTGGCTTTAATAACAACTTGCACAAAGCCAATCTGGCCTTCTCACCTCCGCTCAATACTTTTACCTTCTTGTCAATTTCATCCTTACCAAATAAAAAGGACCCCAGTAATCCGCGTATCTGTGTTCTAATCTCACCTACAGCTTCGTCATCAATGGTTTGAAAAATAGTCTTTTCACCATCAAGTTCTTCTGATTGATTTTGTGCATAATACCCCATCTGAATGGCATGCCCCCATTCAATCTCTCCTTCATGTTGCAACTGACCTAAAATGATTTTCAACAGTGTTGTTTTTCCAACACCATTTTTGCCAATCAAAGCAATTTTCTCACCTCGATTAATCATAAAATCAACAGTGGAGAACAACCTTTTCTCAGCAAAGGCTTTCCCCAAAGAATGTCCTTTGAGTGTTACCCTTCCCGCATGGGGAGCAGGCGGAAATCGCATTTGTAAGGAGGTTCCATCAATATCATCCACCTCTACCTTCTCCAATTTATCGAGTTTCCGAATCAATGTCTGCGCAAAAGCAGCCTTGTCCTTCTTTGCCCTAAACTTATTGATCAAAACCTGTGTCTTCTCAATGTACTTCTGTTGATTGGCCGCTGCATTCTCTGCGCGTTCTATTTCTTCAAGGCGATGCTCTATGTATTTGGAGTAAGAAAACTTGTAATCATACAATTTACCTTTCGAGATTTCCACCGTGCGCTTGGTAACTGCATCCAGAAATGTTCTATCATGCGATATCAACACAATGGCTCCTTCATAGTCAACCAAAAACTCTTCTAACCACTGAATACTTTCGATATCCAGGTGATTGGTGGGCTCATCGAGTAGCAATAAATCTGGGTTCTTCAATAAAAGTTTACCCAATTGAACACGCATTTTCCAACCACCACTAAACTCCGAAAGTTGTCGATCAAAATCACTTGGACCAAAGCCCAATCCTCTCAATACGCGCTCTATCTTTTCGTCCATTTTGGTGGCATCCACCAATGACAAACGATGACTAATGGTTTCGATCTCTTCAATTTTATCAGCGTAATCATCACTGGTGTAATCATGGTGATTGGCGATGGCATCCATCAACTCATCCATTCTTTTCTGCAAGGTCAATGTTTCTGAGAAGGCGGCAGCAGCCTCTTCGCGCACCGTTACACCGTGGGTATGTTCCATTTCTTGAGCCAAGTAACCCACAGTAGTTCCTCTTGTAAAGGCAACTGTTCCTGAAGTTGGATTTTGCAATCCTGCCAAGATTTTCAGCATAGTGGACTTTCCTGCCCCATTCTTACCTACCAAGCCCATTCGCTCTCTAGGGCCAATAAATAAAGTGATGTTTGAGAACAGATCTCGCGATCCAAAACTAACTGTAAGATTTCCTATTGTTACCATGAGGGTGCAAAAGTAATCCTTTGAAAAAGAAAAAGCCACCTTGCGGTGGCTTTTCATCAATATTTCTCAATAATGCCAAAGATCATGCTCAAACAAGAACAAATCTTCCTTGATTCGCTCACTCTCTAAAATGGCTTTCATTGGATCTCTGTAGTACTCTTCAATTCTACGGTCATAGACATTCTCCTCTTTCACCACATAAGATGAAAACATTCTCTTTTGGAATAAATCATCAAAAGTGATGGGCTGAGAAGTGTTGTGTAAATTGAAAACATCAGCATTGGCAAACAAGTAACGACACTCTGGGAAATACAACCAGAAAGCAGGGTCATTCCTGATGATGGTTCCACCACCATACTGCTTCTCTACTACTGGAGCAATACCGATAATTCTAACATATCGCTCTGAACGTTGTTTGTCAAAAATCCAGTCTTCCTTGATTTCATAATACTTCACCTTGTCCGCTGTGATAGGAATGATGGTATCACGTGTTCCAATTTGCTCACCATTCTCATCAAATTCAGGAATCAAATCGGCGTTAGCAGCTTCTTTCAAAGCATCTTCAGGAGATAAAGGAGTGCTAAACTCATCATCCGGCAATGTTGGATTGAAAGGGTTTTTGGTGCTGTAAGCCGTAATCTGCCCATCTTTGATACCATCTAAGATAACATCATACAAACACTTGCGGTTTTTAATCGGCGTTGTAGGATAATACAATGAATAGTTCATTTTCTGCTTTAAATCCACACGCTGCCAAATGCGCTTTTTCCACATCACATCCGCTTGACGCAAATATGGATAAGGCACTACGCGACGGGTTGGGTTATGCTCTGGAACATAAGCACCATCGAGAGCAGTTTGAGCATGAGTAGTCATGAACAAACCACAACTTGCGAGCAACAAAGCAATAAACTTCTTCATTTGTTTTAGTTTTTTATTCAACTTTCAAAGCGATATTTCCAAGGATACGTTCTCCACCGTCAGGACCTACAGCCACAATGTTAGAGAAGATTACAGTGCTACCGGCTTTACAACCCGACAATGCTGCCTTCATACCTGCACTTAGACGATCTCCCGATCCATTTTCCTCAAATGGCTTGCCGCCTGAGGCGATGGTCATCGTATATTTCTTGACTTGGTAAGTAATACCATCAAAGATAAAATCAGGATCCATTTGGGCAAATACTTTATCACCTCCAGCCAAAGATCCTTTTGAGATTTTTGAATCACTTGATTTCTTACCGGCAAACATCGCAAATGGATCAGGAACACGCTTGATGCGGAATTCCTTGGACCCCATCGACTTTTGCTCTCCATTGATTTGTGCAGATACACTGATGGTTGCAATCTTTTGATTCTTGTCAGGCTTAATCAGGTATGAACCACTTTTAACCTTGTTCATTTGCTCACAACCTTGACAAGTTGCATTGATCTCACCATTGGCTCCAGGAACAGAGATTTCAACTGGGTTCTCCAAACCTTTGTACAATACGTTACACTTCACAGCATTCACAACAGCAACTGGCTCTCCCACGAAGAAAGCAGGTACCACGAAAGGAATGTACTCTGGCTTTCCGTTCTTCATGTACTCAATTTGACCTTTGTAGGCATGAGGACCAACAGATAAACCACCTGTACTCACCTTAAAATGACATTTTCCTTCACTGTCGGATTCACCCTCTGGAGATCTTCCGCCAACTTCAAATGCCGTAGGTGAAGCCTTAGGATCTGTTTCACCAGCCATGTAAATTTTATTCTTGCTGGATTTGTTGTAGGCCGCCAAATAAATTTCAGCCTCAAACTCTCCACCACGAATGATGTAACTCTGCTTGGGAACAACAGCTACTGTAACATCATTGAACTTCATGTCCGTTGCGTTGATACCAGCCGCCAAAGCCATACAAACGTTGTTTTTAACGTTCATAACATCCGTCTCATACTTGGTCAAATTAGCCAAAACAGCTACCAAAGGCATGTGAAAGAAATTATTCACTTCCCAAGATTCTTCTTTACCATCTGAGGCCAAATATGGACCATCGAAATTAAAGGTGCTTTTGATAGCCTCCTGCAAATCCACAGGTAAAGTAAAAGCCTCAGCTCCACTATCCGCACGTTCTACTCTAATGGCCAATAACTGATCTTTAAACTTCAATAATTTAGATTTCAAATCAGAGGCTGAAAAAGGATCTGTTCGTGGTGAGGCGGGTTCGTGACCAATTAACAACGAAGTATTATTTTGATTTTCGTCAGGCTTAGAGATAATCACCTTACCGTCAGCGTTCTTTTCATCCGCTGAAATAGCAATTCTCTTTCCACCCTCATCTTTCATAAACTCTTCCCAACCTTCACCAGTTTCATTGGCTTTTGATGAAGACGCCATAACATGGCCCTTCATCTCCTCTATGAAGTTAATCAAATCATCTGAAATTTTATCCACTTCAGCTACAGCCTTTTGAAAAGGCACAGCCTTAGCTCCTTCTGTAGATGCATTGATTCCTTCAATGGTTCTTTGCGACTTCTCTTCCAAAATTGTGTTGGTCTTTCCCAATCCTTTCTGAATTTGAATGAACGCTTGCAAAACATCCTTAGAAATATTCATTGCCAACAGGGCTGTCAAGACGAGGTACATCATACCAATCATCTTCTGCCTGGGGGTTTCTTTACCGCCTGCCATCTATTTAAACTTTAAGTTTGTTAATGTTTCTTTTCAGTTCAAATGATTACTGACGTGCAGTACCCATTGCATTCAACATATTGGCATAAACCGTGTTCAATGACTTCAAGTTGTTGGCCAACTCAGAGATATTCTCTTTGTAACGCTTGGTATCGTCAACTGACTCAGAAAGGTTTTGAACCAAGTTGTGCATGTCAGCATATAGCCCACGTGTTTGAGACATTTCTTTCAATTGCAACTCGTACATATTGTTCAAAGCAGCCAAATTCTCAGACATCTTTTGCAAATGAGCTCCTGTAGTTTCACCACTCTTAGCTTGTTCAGCCATTCCTGTTAAACTCTCAGAAACCTGAGCATAAGTATCAGCCAAATTTGAAACTTTACCTGATGCAGAGCGCAATGAACTAGCATACTCAGAAGCAGCAGCAGCAGCATCTGTAGTCTCGCCCAATTGCTTTGCGTTTTGGCTAAATGTCTTCATGCCTTCACCCAAACTAGCGATCAACTCAGGATCAACCTTTGCTTCTTCCAACATTTTATCCAATTGCTGAGACATACTTCCACCAGCCGCACTTCCTGAACCAGAAACACCTCCAGCAACCTTGCCTTTGTTGGACTCTTTCAAACTTTTCTTACCTTCTTCTGGCAAGGACAATTCTGGATAAACCAAAGACCAATCTGGATCCTCATGAAGGGGTTCAAAAGCTGAGAAGATAAAGATCAAGGCTTCAGTGGATAGACCTACGATCAGCAAAAGTGAAGCGCCTGGCCAGTGCTCAATCTTGAACATCGCGCCGAAAATTACTACCGCCGCACCAATACCATACAACTTCGACATAAAATTTTTCCACGCCTTGCTTCCTGGTTTCATACTTTTTCTCTTTTAAAGGTTTTTGTTATTGTTGTTTGTTTTTTCTAATTCTTATTCCATCTCCATTGGTGCGTTAAACTCACCATCAGCGGCTGATTTACCACGACCCAAATAACTCATCACACAACGGAATCCAATGTAAGATTTCGCAGTATCCTGATACTCATAAGAGCGAGTACCAGTTTGAACAAAATATCCAATGTCTTTCCAGCTCCCACCACGAATCACCTTACGCTTCAATGAGGGGGGATCATGTGTGGTTGAGCGGTATTGATACTCTGGAGACAAGTCGTGACTGAACTCATAAACACTTTCATCATATGCGGTGTTTGTCCACTCAGCAACATTGCCTGACATGTTGTACAATCCGTAATCATTGGGTGAATAGGAATAAATGGGAACAGTATGGCATCCATTGTCTTCTACATAGTCACCACGCATTGGCTTGAAATTGGCCAAAGGACATCCCAAATAATTTCTTGTGTAAGGACCTCCCCAAGGGTAAGGTGACAATTCCAATCCACCTCTTGAAGCAAACTCCCATTCAGCCTCAGATGGCAGACGGAAACGCTGAATATAAGACATCCCATTGCTGTGACGGAAATCGTTCATGATTTGACTTCTCCATGCGCAGAAAGCTTGACACTGACCCCATGACACACCCACTACTGGATAATCATCATAGGCTGGATGCCAAAAATAGTTCTCTGTCAATGGCTCATTGAAACCATAAGTGAAATCGTGAATCCAAACCAAAGTATCTGGATAAACGTTAATCTCTTCTTCGATAATGAATTTAGAACGATCATTGTGCCCCTTGAAAGAGTGTAACTGATCCAATTGGTTGGGATTACTGAATTCATCCTTGCTCACCTTGCGTGTTGCGGCTTGCAAATCAATCCACCAAAAACGATACTTTAGTTTGCGGGTATCAATTTCCCAACGATCATAGAACTTCTCCTGACCTTGCAAATAAAAATTATCATACACCAAATCAAAAATTTCGTCATTGGAGTAATCAATGGGCTCTTCCCAATTCAATACATAACCCTTGTTCACAAAACGCTCAAATTCTCTTCCATCCTCTCTTTCTTTCATGGAATATCCTTCGATATCATTTTGAGCCAAAACGTCTAACATCAATGAATCTTTCACCCAGTAGACAAACTGGCGGTACTCATTGTTAGAAATTTCAGTTTGATCGATGTAAAATGCAGGAATGGTCACTGTTCTGTGACGGCTATTCAAAGCATAAGGAACATCTTGATCACTTGGCCCCATGGTGTAGGAACCAAAGTGAATATAATTCATGCCATAAGGATTGGCTTGAATCCATTCATCGCGGGGATAAACCCCCACCAATTCGCCACCGCCTGGTGCATAGCAACCAAAGAGAACGACAGCCATTAAGAAATACAAAAACGACTTTTTCATGATTTCCTATTTTTAATTTTCCCCTCCACTATCCAACTTGAGCAAAAATATCCAACGCAATAATAAAACATTTTGTTTCAATTTCAACATTTTTTTTAATACAAGAAACGTGGATTCACGTGATACGTCTTGATGGGCTCTTGTGAAACATTGAAACAATATGATAAAAACACTTCATGAGAACCCGTGCTATAGTTGCGGATTTCTGATGTAGTTAAATCGTAACTGTATCCAATACGGAACAATTGATCAAATGTTGTTCTTCCTGAAACTTTCTGAGCAAACACTTTCTGGAATCCAAACATGGGAGAAATAGCATCCGTCATGCGGTAAGAGATCCCACCCCAAAGCATGTTCTTCCAAAGCACGTTCGCATTGACATCAATCGCAGGACTTGCTTTCATGTCTGTCTTCATTAACAAGTTACTTCTCAATACCAAGTCTGAATTGATTGGATAATTGTAACCTCCGCATACATACATGTGGCGCGCCATCTCGTAATTCAAATCTTCCAACGCCGCGGCATTCAAATGTGTCAAAGAGACACCCGCGTAGTAGCTATCCGGCTTATAGAAACTCAATCCCAACGCTGCATCAAAAACGGTTGAGCTTTGTTGCTTTTGTAAATCTGTGATCAAAGGGTCATTGGCATCGATGTATTTCCAATCGGTTCCTAAAACCTTATTCAACATACCCAATTGAATTCCACCGGCAATCTTGTGCACACCAATCGTGTGATGATAAGCAAAACTTCCTCTCATGATGGTGTTTGATTCCAATCCCAAAGTTTCACTAAAAGCACTTAGACCAAAACCCAAGGTTTGGTCAGCCAAAGGAGCGTGCCCGTTATAGTTAAATAAAGTGGTTTGAGGACTATTTTCAAAACCGGTCCATTGTGTTCTGTAAAATAGCTGTAAACAATGCATTTTATCAACTCCAGCAAAGGCAGGATTGAAGGACATTCTATCAAACATCCACTGCGTCAACTGTGGATCTTGTTGCGCTTTAGATATTGTCACAAATGACAAAATGGACAAAAGCGAAATGAATACTTTTTTCTTCATAATTACCAAAATAGCCCTCTACTCTTTTTGGGTAGAAATGCTAAAATAATGGTTTTTTTCAACAAAACAAAAAAAATCAAAAATTAACTGTTCAA
>CANEVR010000053.1 GCA_947442505.1 Flavobacteriales bacterium
GTCTCTTTTCCACTCAAGAAATCCTTGATTATCGTGAGTTTTTCTTCATCGGATAGAATCAATCGTCCGTTCACAAATTGTCCTACCTGGGGTTTACATTTTTTTTCCATTTGGCTTTTTTTTGTGTAAACCTATTTTAGGACGAGACAGCATGAAGGGATGAAGGGATGAAGGGATGAAGGGATGAAGGGATGAAGTATTAAAGGATTCGTCTTTTTATTCATTTTCATTTCCATTTTCATTTCCATTTTCATTCTATCTCTATACTGCGCGAAATCTCCCCTCTTGCTATTAAGGTGACGCTGGATACTTCATTTTTTTCTTTGTAGACAGCCTAGGTAAGAATTGAAATTTTGGCTACTTTTTGATTCAGCAACAAGTTGCATAGGAATACAATAGATTCAAAACGAAAATGATTTCTCTCCGCTGGAGCTTAAACCCAAACTGTAAACTCCGATTCTAGTACTATACCGTTCCTCCGGAGCTTGTGAAATTCAGAATGTAAAAGAGAATGAAAATGAATATCCTCGTCTCTTCATCCCTTCATTCCTTCATTCCTTCATCCCTTCATCCCCTCATCACTTCATCCCCTCATCACTTTCATCACTCTTTCACCAAAGTCGAAACTTCTTCCCCGACTTTAACCAAGTATACCCCACTTGCCAGCGTATCAATGGATAAAGTTTGAGAACCGTTGGTTGTGATGATTTGCGATTGAACGCATTTTCCTTGTTGATCGAAAATCTGAATCATCTGCCCTATCTGAACAGAATTGCCTGTTACTACAACATGGTCATTGGCAGGATTGGGGTATAACATATGTATATCCTGATTCAATTCAGAAATCCCCACCGTCGCTGCTTGGGTATTGAATACCCAGTTTCCGACCCATGGTCCATAATTGATGCCGTCATTGCTGGCTCTTACCTTCCAATAATAGGTAGTTGATGGCAAAAGATTGGTGATGGACTGCGCGCTGGCTGTTGGATATTGGTTAATTGGTGTTGAGGCAAAGTTGGGATCGGTGTCTACCATGATGTGGTATCCTGTAGCACCTGGATTGTCTGTCCAATTGAAATTGACGGTTGCATAGGAAACATTACTGGCATTGTTGGAGGGGGTGGTCAAGTTAAAAGCATTGAGCCCAACGGTTGTAAACTTCCACGATCCGACAAATGCACCCCAATTGGAACCATCACCGGATCTCACGCGCCACCAATACGCTGTGGCAGGGAGTAAATTCGACAAGACACCGCCCAATGTCGTTACCTGTCCCGTCGTAATGACATTTGTAAAATTGACATCTGTGGCTACTTCGACTTCGTATTGCGAAGCTCCATACGCTTCTGTCCATGACAAATCAATGGTCACAAAACTTTGATTGATACTGTTATTGGCCGGTGAAGACAAATTGAATACATCCAATTGTGGCACACCATCCCCCAAATACCGACACAGCGCAATGTCATTTCCCGAATAACCTACACAAACAATCTTGTTGTCGTTCTGTACAACCACATCCCAACATTCATTCATTAAATTGACATTGAAACTGGTTGTTACTCGGCCATTGCTATCAAAAGAATTGTCTGATTGTAAGTCACCAGCGCTCAGCAAGCGGAGCGTTCCAAAAGCCCTTGATGTAAGGGAACCTGCAGACCCCACCAATACGAACTTCCCATCCATATCCGTTGTCATGGCATAGGAGATATCCACATCCGCACTTAAAGAATAATTGGATGATGTGTTGGGGATGGTTCCCGAATTGGTAATGGTAATGATGCGAAAATCATTGCTTCCGAGATACGATCTTGTTCCACCGATGATAAAATCTTGGTTGCCATTTAAGACCAAAGAATATCCATAACAGGCTCCGCCTACTTCTGCGTAGGCTATGGCACCATCCGTCGAAAAAGTATTGTCCATGGTTCCGTTGGATAAGACGCGACAAGCCCAAAATTCAGAAGAGATGGATGTGCTGATGTTTTTGCGCCAGCCGGCAGCCGAGATCTTTCCATTGGCCACCACTTCCAAATCCTCAATCATCATATTGCGCGACAAGTCACTGGCCATTGTTGTTGCAGACAATATTCCTGTGCTGTTGAAAGTGGTATCCAAAACTCCTTCACTGCTGTAGCGTGCAATAATAGGCAAAGCCAAATTTGAGGTTGAGGCACTTTGTCCTCCTACAATTAGTTTTCCGGTAAGCAAATGCTGCTTGATCACTTTCACTTCGTCTTGATTACCAGCGATAAAATCGGTAAAAACGATTCCATTGGTGCCAAAAGTTTCATCCAAGGTTCCGTCGGAAAGCAATCTCATCATGGCTGCATTCTTGTTGGCGCCATCGTCACTGCTTCCAGCTAAAATTATGCGACCCGTCGCATCAATGACCATGCTATGCGCAACATCATCACTTCCCAACTGCAAATCCATGGTCCAAACTCCGTTGGTTCCAAAAGTGTTGTCCAAGGTACCATCCGTCAAATACCTGGCCACCAGAAAGTCTTTACCAGTTGCGGCAAATTGAGCAAATCCGGCGACAACAATTTTCCCATCCTCCTGCAAAATCGCAGCTTTGGCTTCTTCAATTCCTGTGCTGAATGAGCTGACGACCTTGCCACCATTACCAAAGCTGATGTCCAAACTTCCAGCAGGTTGAGCAATTGAAAAAATTGAACAACCAATCAATAAAAAAATAAATAAACTCTTTTTCATAAACAATCCTTTTGTATCCAAAGACAATCTTGAGCGTCTGTCAGCATATGCAAAAGCAAACCGATCCCCCACCATCTAAGCTTTGGATGCAGTAAAAATAATACATAAACCGCTATGGCCCATGATGAATGCAGCGGATGAAATCCAATGCTGCAACGACAAGGATCAAACATGGGAGTCGCTAACAAATGGTCCAAATCAACCAACATGGTTAACCATAAAATAAGCAAACACTTTTTCCAATTCTCTCCACCCCATCGAAAGGCAATGAAAATGGGAAATGCAAAATGCAATCCGTAGTGAACGATAAAACGGATGGCTTCCATCATCGAATCCATGCACGTCCAGATTTACGGTGATCACCCAACTGATATTGATAGATGTACAAACCAAATGGAAGATCTTGAATATTGATTCGATAATCATTCTGCCTTTCACCCACCAATTGACCTGAAAAATTATACAATTCAATTCGATCAAATATCTTTGTTGTATTCCATAGCAACTCATTTTCTGATTGAATCATTGCAAAGTTCAATTCGTGCGCAACGACACCTAAGGTTTGACAAGGATAGCTCAAGGCACAAGTGTCTTGATCATAGACAAAATAAACAGTACCTTCAAAGTTGGGATTATTGATATTTAGCGCAGGATGATAGGTGGTTGTGGTACCTCCAAATTGTCCAAAGTATTCCATGGAACCAATGGCTACAACTTCACCATTGCTGTTCACCATTTGACTTACATAGGGGTAGTTGATGAAATCAGGATCGCTTCCTTCAAAGGCCACATCCACATACCAAAGTTCCTCAGTGGTATTCAAGGTGACATTGGTTACGCAGAAAAGATCACATCTGAAGTTACTTTGCGCATTGTAACGGAATGGAAGCAAAGCCAACACAAACAAGATATAACCACTGAATAAACGCGCTTTTTTCATTGCACGAAAATAACTAAAATGAACCCAACACCCTTTCAAATAGATAATTGGTTTGGGATTGGTAATCAGTGGTGTTTTTGAAAAATAACATTCAATAAGTTCAACCTTTCTCATCTTTGCAGAAAATAGCAAGATGAGAACAGCGTTGGTCACAGGAGCATCTTCCGGAATAGGAAGAGCCATGAGTTTTTTGTTTGCCAAGGATGGCATTGGATTGGTGATTACTGCGAGGAACGAGAATGCCTTGATGGATTTACAGAAAGAAATCAATTCCCAATACCCCGCTGTTCCCGTTACCATCATCTCTTGTGATCTATCTGAAACCGGAGCTGCGCAGGTATTGTACAACAACATCCAATCCAAGGGCATTGTCATAGATTACCTGATCAACAATGCTGGATTTGGTGATACCGGATGGTTTGTTCAAACGCAATGGAGCAAGAATGAGCAAATGATTCAACTGAACATTACAACCCTTACCGCCTTATGTCAATTGTTTGTTCCAGGAATGAAACAGCGCCAATTTGGTCGCGTTCTTAACGTCGCGTCTACAGCTGCTTTTCAACCCGGTCCAACCATGGCTGTTTATTTCGCTACAAAATCATATGTTCTGCATTTCTCAGAAGCCATCAACAGTGAACTCAAAGGAACTGGCGTTAGCGTCACTGCTTTGTGCCCTGGTCCAACCGAAACCAATTTTGCCAATGCAGCAGGATTCAAGGATGGTGGACTTTTTGACAGCAAGAAAAAATTCCCTACTGCAGAAGAAGTCGCCGCTTTCGGCTACCGCGCTCTAATGCAACAGCAATCTGTAGCCATTCATGGGATAATGAATTACATCATGGCCAATTCTGGTCGATTCATTCCTAGGAATTGGGTAGTGGCCATTACCAAATGGATGATGACGAAGTAGAAATTAGTCGTTGTCAAATAAGTCGTCACCCATACCCACCAAAAAGACTTTTTGTTTGCTTCGGGTCATGGCTGTGTACATCCATCGATTCCACTCGTAGGCAGGAGTATCAGGTGCGATATAACCGGGATCGATGAACACGGCGGACCATTGACCACCTTGGGACTTGTGACACGTAATGGCATAGGCAAACTTTACCTGCAAGGCATTGTAGTAAGGATCTTCTTGAACCTTCTTTCGCATTCTAACAAACCCTTCATCCTCATAATCCTTGGCCACCAGGCTCCACAATTCCTTCATTTTCTCAGATGACAATGACGGCGTGATGTCGTAAATGGGATTGCAAAGCAGGATCACTTCCAATTCAGGTAAATCAGGATAATCCACCAACTCAATGGTGGCTTTGCAAAAACGAAAATCGCCCCGTTCTTCGAACTGTTTAATGCGCTTGATTTGAATGGTGTCTCCATTGGCAATGAAACCGATGCCTTCATGCTCCTTTTGCAGCCAGTAATCGCTATTGCGCAAAACCATCATGCGATCACCTGAATTGATTTCGTCCTCCATGCCCAAAATGCGGGTTCTGATTTGTTGGTTGAACATATTCGCACTCTTGTTGGACCGGGTAATGATGATGGTATCATCCATTCCAAACTCGGAATACATGCTTTCAATCATGGGTTGCACGTCACTGTCTACACGGATTACATCCGTGTATCCTTTGGCGATGAACTTGGGCAATTGTTCTGCTCGTTGTACAATAAGATAACGAAGTAATGTGGCATTGTACAATATCCCAGAGTCTTGGGCTTGGCGGATTACCTCTTTGAGATGAATCTCAGCCAAGAACAAATCATAGTTCAGTCTCAAACCATCAGCCACCAAAGCAGGACTACGGTCGCTTCCAACAGGTGGCAACTGTGCCTCGTCTCCGATGAGCAGCAGCTTGCAACGCTCCCCACTGTATACATGCGTAATCAAATCATCCAACAAGTCGCCACTGGCCAAATCATCGAATTTAAAATTCATGGCATCCGCGCCAATCATAGATGCTTCATCAACGATGAAGATGGTGTCTTCTGCTTTGTTCTCTTTCAGTTCAAACCAAATTTTACCAGACCGATCGGATCGTTTGTAGTAGATCTGACGGTGAATAGTAGAAGCAGGCTTTCCGGAGTAATTGCCCAAAACTTTGGCTGCCCTACCTGTGGGCGCCAACAATACCACGCGCAATCCATAACTTTCCAAAGCTTTCACCATGGATTGAACAGTTGTGGTTTTGCCGGTACCTGCATACCCCTTTACCAACAATACACAACGTTGTTTGGCAGTGGCCGCAAAACGACCAAAAACATGCAGCAATCTACCCTGCCCTTCAGTGGGTTGAAAAGGAAGAAAAGAAAGTGCTCTTTCTTCAAACATTTGGCTCAGGTTGGATTGACTCATGGTGAAAATTGTTTTGCAAATTACGGAAAGGCCGGAGGATTATGTAGATTCGCAGGACGAATAAATGATACGAATATTGAGATGACTCATGTGCCTGTTATCGAAGTACCTGAAAAATGGTTGAAGCAATCGGACCAAATGCATTTGGCCCTTCATATCCATGCAGAAGGACTTCAATTGGCCTTGTTTGACTATCAAAATCGACAACCCGTTCATCTATTCAGATTGAAGATTCAACCTTGGGAAATCCCTGGATTGATTACCCAGCAGGGTTTGCATCAATATTTGTTTCGCAAAGTGAGCATCACTTATGACAGTGACAGTTGGACATTGGTACCGGCCTTATTTTTTGACGAAAATAAAATTGATCTCTGGATGTCCGACTTACCGGCACATCAAATGCACCATGCTTTGTTGACCGACGAGAGTGTATATTTGATAGACAGGCACCACCAATCAATGGAAAGCATAGCCATGCTTTTCCCGCAAGCCACTGTAAAATGCTGGGTGCATCCTTGGTTACAATTAACTTCTCCACAGCAAGAAAAGGGAGAAATTCTATTTGCCAATATAGAGTCAAAAAAAATAAGCATTCACTTGATCAAGGAAGGAAAACGTTTATTGGCCAATCCTTTTGAATCCCGATCATGGGAGGACAGTTTGTATTTTATATCGGCAGTGTTGCAAAACTTTGACTGTTCGGAAAACACAATGGTAGTCCTAACGGGAGAGGAAATCAATGACGAGCTCATTGCTTCTATGTCGCCCTATATCAAGGGACTTACACCCTGGCTTCCTCCGATGGGATTGCATTTGCCCAAAAATGGATCTTTACCAGCGCAATGGCATAGCGTTTTGATGCATACATTATGCGCATAATTGGAGGCATATACAAAGGACACCCCATTGAGGTGCTCAAAAATTTTAACGGAAGACCCACGACAGACTTCGCGCGTGAGGGATTGATGAATATTTTGTACCACATGTTAGACCTTGAAGGAGCCCAAATATTGGATTTGTTTTCGGGAACAGGTGCGTTGGGACTCGAATGTGCTTCAAGAGGTGCTGGACATGTTACATCAATAGAATTGCAAGCATCCCATGTGATGCAAATCAAAAAGAACCATCAAAAGTTTCAAATCAAAGGAACAGCCATTAAGGCAGATTGTCTGGTATGGTTGAAACAAAATACAACAACTTTTGATTTAATTATTGCTGACCCTCCATTTGATTTGGCACAAATGATGGAAATACCCGACCTCTGTTTGAATAATCTCAAAGAAGACGGACTATTTGTGTTGGAGCATGGGAAGGAGCATAACTTTGAGACACATGACGCCTTCATTAAAACCAAGAAATTTGGTCATGTGCATTTTTCCTTTTTTCAGAATTTATCAATATGAAGAGAATCGCTGTATTTCCTGGGTCTTTTGATCCCATTACCAAAGGACACGTCAATGTGGTAGAGCGCAGTGCCAGGCTCTTTGATGAAATTGTTGTTGGCATTGGCACCAATACATCCAAGCAATACATGTTTCCTTTGGAACAAAGATTAGAATGGTGCCGACAAAGCTTTGCGCATGTTCCCAATGTTCGGGTTGAGACTTTTTACGGATTAACCATCGATTATTGTCAATCCATTGGTGCTGCTTATTTGTTGCGCGGGATACGCAATGGCGGGGACTTCGAATATGAGCGATCCATTGCGCACATGAACAAATCACTCTACCCTTCCATTGAAACCATTTTGATGTTTACAGATCCTCAATTCGCTTTCGTGCACAGCACCATTGTTAGAGAGGTACTGCGAAATAAAGGCGATGTTTCCTCGTTCCTACCTTCAGTGGTAAAAGTATATGATGAAAAATAAAAAGGCGCTCATTGTACTGTGTTGGCTTGTTGGCTTGGCCTCGCCCTTGTGGAGCATCAACATCACTGGATCATTTCCTTTGGGGGTGAATCAGACGATGACTGTAGAAGTTTGCCGAGATTTTGTTTCTGAGAAGAGGGAGGTTATTGGTCGTATCCCGATAGATGCCTCTGGGAATTTTTCATTTGACATACCGCTTTCCGTTTCAGCCAACGTCTATTATTTTAGATTGGGCCGATGGGAGGGTATTTTCTACGGTCAACCTGATGGACAATATCAAATTGAGATTCCCAATTTAAAAACCACAGGACCCATTCAATTTGACAAAGCTGAAATTCCAGTGTTGTGGTTGAAAGGAACGGATGACTTGCACAAAAAAGTATTGACTTATTATAAAGACTACAATAACTTTTTGGAAGAACATTATTTTGACTTTGCCGCCGAGACGTCCATTGGAAAAGAAGAGCAGCGCATTCATTTGAAAAAGAAAGGACGGACCATGGACATGATGCCCAAAAGCAATGACCAAATGGACAGTATCCAAATCGCCCAATTTTCTGAAATTGTAAAGACCTTTGATGATTCATTGAAACAAGTTCTTCCATTGAGTCAATCCAGTTTCTTGAATCTCTTGCATGAATACTCGATGGCCAAGTTGTATTTGATAGCAAAGTTGCCTCGCACTGAATTGATTCAACAACACTTTGGAAGTAACAATGGTCCCGCTTATTTTCACCCAGCGTACGTGCAAGCTCTAGAATTGTACTTCAATGAATTTTTCACCAAAGGACCTAATACGTTTGTTCAGGATGCTAAAAAAGTTTTCACTAATCCCTTAGATATAAAGCGAATTGAACTTTTGCTTGATGAATATCATTTGATGGAAAATTCCAACCATCGATTGGCGGCCATCATAGCATTTTTGCAACATGGATACAACAACCAAAGCATCGGCTTACAAACATATCAAGCCCTTCTCCAACAAATTGCGGATAAAGGGTTAACACAATCACCTGCGTTTACAACAGAAGAAAGAAAGGTATGCTCTGCCTTGATAGAGAATAGCCGGAAATGTCTTAAGGGCTGGGCAATGCCTGCCATGCAGGGCAAAGATTTGAAAAACAAACATTGGGATACGACTTTAAACACGGGAAAATTAACCTATGTATTGTTTTACGCGACATGGAATGCTTATGCCATGAAGCAATTGCAAGCAATGGAAAAGTTGGCCATCAAGTTCAATGGTGCAGCTCAGTTTGTGGCCATATGCATGGATGAAGAGGAATCAACATGGAAGGCTGCCGTTCAAAATAAAAAATGGAAGACTCAGATGATTTATTTGGGCAACCAACCTGAATTGCGAGAAGAACTCTGTTTGAGTAATATTCCTATGTGTTACCTTATAGATGATCAAGGAATCTTCATCAATGACTACACCCGTTTTCCAGAAGACCCACAAATGGGTGTTCAGATAGAACGCTGGTTACTGGCCAATCCTGACAAGGCTGGTAAAGGCACCTGGAAGGAAAATTAAGAACCATCGTGTCAATGATTCAAAATATTTTTTTTCATTTTCATAATACATAAGAGTTTTAGGTATACATTTGCCCTATGCATTCATCAGAATTGGTAAAAGGAACTTTGAAAACCATCATATTAAAATTGCTCAAAGAGAAAGGCAAAATGTATGGTTATGAGATCACGCAATGTGTGAAAACATTGTCAAGAGAAAGTATTCAATTGACAGAGGGAGCGCTCTACCCTTCGCTTCACGCGCTAGAGCTTGAAGGAATATTAACCACAGAAAGTGTGATAGTGAACGGACGCGCTAGGAAGTATTATCAATTAACACCCACAGGAAAATCAACAGCCGTTCAAAAAATAGAAGCTTTGAAATCATTCATGGAAACTTTAAATGAAATTCTTCTGACGGAAAAGAGCGTATTGAAAAACATATGACACCAGCCGAAATTGAACAGATCAAATCAGCACTGGAGTCTCACCTTTTATTAGATGAGGAATGGATAGAAGACTGTATCGACCACATCGCTTCCATGATAGAAAACAATCATGAGTCTATTCTTTTTGAAGATAAACTTGAGCAAGCATTGCAAATCTTTTTGATTGAGGAAATGAAAACCATAGAAATAGAAATCGTAAAACAAAAACAAATGAAGAATAGCAAAACACTGAATGTAGGTTTAAACTACAGCATCATCATCGCTATAAGCATGATGACCATTGGAATGATATTAAAACTGATTCATGGAACAGGAGCCATGGCCTTTATACTGGGTGCTATTATCGTCTCATGCATCATCGTATTTCCTTTACTACTCGTTAAAATTCTTCAAAGCAAAATGGTCATCTTAGGCAAGTGGGTAGATGTTTTGATGCTGGTTTCCGTTCTCACATTCATTTCTGGAACGCTCTTCAAAATTGCCAAATGGCCAGGAGCCACCATGCTCATGCTTTTCGGAATTGGCACATTTACACTCCTATTTTGGCCATTGAGTTTAAAGTATCAATGGAACAAACAAGAAGAAAAATGGCGCGTGCTCATGCACCATTTATTGATGTTAATTGTGGCTATGATGATATTTGGATTGTTCAAAGTGTAACAAAATTGTTGTATCAGTACATCAAACTGGTTGAGTATTGAAAAAAGAAGACCTAAATGGAAATGTGTATTTTTACTCGGTAAAATTCAAATAATACTTGTCATGATCACCATTCAAACCACAGTTAAAAACTCACTTCAAAAAACATGGGATGCCTTTGTACTGCCTGAAAACATTACCCAATGGAATTTTGCAGGAGAGGATTGGCATTGTCCCAAAGCAACCAATGATTTGACCGTTGGAGGTCAGCTCAACGCCAGAATGGAAGCAAAAGATGGGAGCGTTGGTTTTGATCTCATTGGCATTTATGATGAAATCATTCCGCATGAAAAAATAGCTTATCATTTCGAGGACGGAAGAAAGATCATGGTGACTTTCGAAAAGACCGATGATGGAATTTTGGTCACAGAAAGCTTTGACCCTGAGAATATTCACAGTGAAGAAATGCAACGAACAGGCTGGTCAATGATTTTGGAGAACTTCCGTAAACATGCGGAATCAATGCATTGATTGCCAGACATAGGCAGCCAAATAGGGATTAACAGATGTTGAAGGCCACTCCCTGGTCTGCAATCCCTTCTTTTTAATCTTAGAAACCAAATGACTCCCATTGGTATTGTCCAAGTCCGCTTTCTTAAAACGAAGTTGCGTCCACTTGAGCAGCCATTGCGAGGGAATTAGTTCTTTAAGTGCGAGCTTTACATTGACCTTCCAATCATTTGGCCGATCATGAATGGGATGCGTGATTTGAAGGGGTTCAAACAACAAAGCATTGCATTGTCTTTTGAAATGCGAGCGATTTTTTCGTTGTTCAAAAGTACAACCATAACTATAGGCCAACCACTCCGCGTCCCAAAGTGGAAGTCGCCATTCCAGACCAAAAAACTCAAATGTCCGCAAACCATTGATGACATACTTAGAAACCTTTTCTCTGATGAACCAACGCTCATGGCTTTCATTCCATTCTGCATAAGTCATGTCAGTGCTGGGCTCCACCAATGAGTAAATTGTATTGAGTAAAACATCTTCCATCTGCGTACCTCTAGCAAAAACCAAATGCCGATCCTTTAACCAGCGACGAATGATCTTTCCTGTTGCGTGATGCTTGGGGTTTACCTCTGACATCACATAACTGCCCGCTGGTAAATCACCACAATAGCCGGGAAGAATAACATCTCCTTTTTTCAGTTTACCTTGTTGCGTCAATTGCAACAGCGCAAAAAATTCTTGCTCTTGCGGCGATGCAATGCCTTGCGATGCATATCGCAGAAATTCATTTCCCCTTCCCCCCCACAACTGATCCAGCAACTCAGGTGTATAATGCACAAAGTAATTCTTCACATTCAATTGCTGCGCTATGCTCTGCGCTGTTTTCACCTCCGAACTGTCTGGATGGCCGTAGGTATAAGTGACAACATTTTTTATTCCCGCCTTCAACAAATTGGCCAATAAATGGCGAGAATCCCAACCACCACTTAAAGGCACAACGTAATTGCCCTCAATCTTTTCGTTCAACAAACGATCCATCATGTGGGCGTTGGCTTGTTCGAAACTGATATTGGAAAAGTTTGATACAGCAGGCTCTTCAATGCGCATGGTACCGTCGCTTTTAAGCCAAACCATCTCTCCAGCTTGAATTTGGCTCAGTCCCTTCCAAGGAGTAGCATGATGTAAACAAAAAGAAAAAGACTCGAAATGAAAAGCCTGATCTTCATCCTTTTTCAAATCCAACTTATCCTTCATGATCCAACCATCATCTCCGATGCACCAATCATTTTTTTGATAGGAAAACAAAACGGGGAAAGTGCGACTAACATCTGAAAGCAACAACCAACCATCCGCTTCTTTTCTAACAAAAGCGAAAGCACCATTGCATGTCGAATGGTTTTGATTTAATCTATCATTGACCCAGTTCCAGGCTTCCTCATCCAACAACCGCATGTTCTGATCATTGTATACATAACCCCTAAAAAATCCTTCCTTGCCTTTGAACCAAGGAAAGACGGTGTGATCTTGAAAAAAGGTTTGACTGCTCATGCTTTCTTCCTATTTTGCAATCTAAACATCAAATCTCCTATCAAAAGGGTTCGACGCGTTGGGTTAAACAAAGAAACCCATTTCATCTTTGCCTTGGAGGTTGACCCTTGAGGTGCATTTGAATATTGCCGTTGGGTCAATTGTTTTTCCTCTTGTCGAATACGGTGACATTCCGAAGTCCACAAAGACCAATAGGACTGGCCTTCCCATCGATTAATTAATGATTCCAAGTATTGTTCTTTTCCCAAAGTAACTTCACCTTTTTGATTGACTAACTGCAATGGAATCAACTTTGGCTCAATGCGGTCTATAAAAAAATTCAATTGTAACAATACACCGTTTTGAATTTTATCTCGTCCTTGTTGCTCATGAATATCAAAAATAAAATTGCCCAAGGAATAAAATATCCATTTCTTTCCGATCTGCTGCATGGGTTGAATCACGTGTGGATGATGCGCAACGATAACGTCAACATCCTCATGGATGAGGGATAACAATCGTCTTCGTTTAAACGGTAAAGGAATATCACTGTACTCTTCTCCGCCGTGGTAATTGAGAACAATATAATCAGACTGTTGGCGAATGGATACTAAACTCTTTCTCAACTGAAAAATAGAAACGGGAGACTCATCTTCGTGGATGGCTAACAGAGCCACTGTTACACCGTGCAGACAAACATACTGCGGGGCCCAATCCCAATCACCGTTGGCATTTAGACCAATGACCATTTCGCCCTGATCAAGGATTGCCTTTACAGTTCTCCCTGCCATCTCCCTTCCCAAATCATGGATGTGGTTATTGGCAACGTTAAAGACATTGATTTTGTTCTTTGTACAATAGGACAACGCCTGTTCGGTTTGCACAATGGGATCCCCCTTCTTTCTTGTTCCTTCAACATCAGATATCGGACCTTCCCAATTGACGACAGTTGCAGCAGCATTATCGAAATGGGCTTGAACTTCCTTACTCCAAATGTCGTGACCTTGTTTGAGTCGATCAGCATAGTTGCCCGTCACAGCGACATCACCCGTAAAAATTATTCGAAGCGGAACGGCATTTGGATTCTTATCTTGTCTAGATGAGGTATGATTAATGTGATTTTTACTCAATTTCCACAACCAAATGGACATATACAAAGCTGCTAAAAAACCAACGGTACCAAAGGCCATCACTGCAGCATCAAAACCGAGTGCGGTCCCTACAAGCCACAACGCCAATGCCCTGGCGCAGATCACAACAACATTGTACATCAAGTGTGGTCTCAATTGCTGATGGACATTGATTAAATGAGACAACGGATTGATCCAATACAACAAGAAAATCCAAGGTGCCAAGTACGCCGTTAACCGACCGGCCTCGCGGTAGGATTCACCAAAAATGGAAGCAAACAAATCGTCACCCCAAAACATGAGTAAAAGCAGAGGAATCAATGCCGACCCAATAAATATCCGCAACCAATTCTGGGTCCAATTGTGCAACTTACCAGAATAGGTTGATGATTGACTGGATTGCACATTGAAGACTTGAGTTAATGATGCACCGATAAAGGCAATGGGGGCAGTCAGCACTTTATGGGCCAATGTAAAATTCCCCAACATTGCAGCACTACCAAATGCGGGTAAAATGAAAAAAGGCAATTGGCGCGACAATGAATTGAGCAACGAAGACAACATCGATGGCTTGGGGAAATGTGCATAGGAGGCATAGGCCAGGTGACTTGGTTCTTGAGGCAATTGCAGTTTCGCAATTTGCACAGACATGTTCCATCGAAGCCATAAATATGCTACAGCCTGCCCCAGCACCCATGCATAAACCAGCACTCCGTTGACTTTTGGTACAACACATGCCAAAACAACACTTAGCGACAATGTGGTAAACGATTGAATCAATCTGGATTTGGACATTACGGCAAAGGCTTCCAATCGGTTGTGCCATTGCATAGATGACAATATTCCTCCTTCAAGAAATACACTGCATCCAATTAAAACAATGATGCCTGGAAAATAAAAAGGTGTCCAATAATTTGGAAAGATGACAACAGCAAAAACCAAGACGAGAGAAGACAACAGTCCCAAATAAATGCCCCATTTCTTGGCAATGCGCCAAAGTGACCAAGCGGTGGTGTTTCTTTCAGGAAGTAAGATGGTGGCTTCTAAACCACCACAGGACCAAACGCTGAACACCGCCACCCATGCGCTGAACATCCCCAAAGTAGCCCATTGATCTGGAACGAGCCATAAGGTGAGTAAAGGGTAAGAAGCAAACGTCAGCAATTGAGCGAGAACTGAACCGCTCAACAATGTGGCTATTTTTTTAATAAAAGACAATGGAATTACTCCCAAGTATATTCAACCATTTTGGTTTTGTCATCATTGACAAAAACCTTCATCTTTTTGCCGGATTGGGTACGGAGTGGTTTTAAATCAAAAGCCAATTTTTCCGTCAACAAAGCTCTGCAATTGTCTGCATTGGCAGTGTGTTCCAAATACAAAGGCAACTGAGGAGGCAAGCTCTTGAGTAAGTTACCATTGGATATCATTTGAAATGCATGTGGTTTGCATCCGCCGCTGTATTGCACAGCAACATGCAGAGAATCACCTGCTACACTCATGTCCAAAATGGTAAAGGCATCGCCTTTGGCAGGACCAACATAGGCTTTGTCTACAGTGATAAAACCATCATTGCCTGTCAACATTTCTTGCATCTGGCCCAATCCGTCTTCTTCTTTCACAATGGGTTGTTTTGTTTTACAACCATACATTGACATTAAAATCAATGAACCGAAAATTATTTTTCTCATGCTATAGTGGTTTCTAATTGTTTTTGCAAGTTAAACATTTCATCTCTCAAACGAGCAGCGTTCATGAAATCCAACTCTTTTGCTGCTACCTCCATTTGTTTCTTTGTGGTTTGAATCAAACCTTGCAACTGATCTTTGGACAAATATTGGTGTACAGGATCCGCTGCCATGGGTGTATTCCAGTCGGTGGGCTCGGAGTAAATCTTTTTTGCAGCTGTGCTGATGTGATCCTTTTTCACCTGTCGGGGGGTGATGCCATTTTCCTCATTGTAGGCCAATTGTTTTACCCTTCGTCTCTCTGTTTCTTGCATGGTAGACTTCATGCTGTCCGTTATCTTATCGGCATAAAAAATCACACGTCCATTTAAATTTCGGGCTGCGCGACCAGCGGTCTGTGTCAATGAACGATGGCTTCTTAAAAAACCTTCTTTGTCTGCATCCATGATGGCCACCAATGAAACCTCGGGCAAGTCCAATCCTTCGCGCAACAAATTGACGCCAATCAAGACATCAAACTCCCCTTCTCTGAGACCTCGTAAAATTTCTATTCGATCCAATGTTTGCACTTCACTGTGAATGTATCTGCACTTAACGTTGATTCGGTCAAAGTATTTTGCCAACTCCTCGGCCATTCTTTTGGTCAAGGTAGTGACCAGAATGCGCTCTCCCTTGTCCACCGTTTTTCTGATTTCCTCCAAAAGATTGTCCACCTGATTTTTGGTGGGACGAATTTCGATGGGAGGATCCAATAAGCCCGTTGGACGAACAACTTGGTCCACCACTACCCCCTCTGATTTTTCCAATTCATAATTGGCCGGTGTGGCAGAAACAAAAATGACTTGATTCTGCATTTCCTCCCACTCATTGAACTTCAGTGGTCTGTTGTCCATGGCTGCGGACAAACGAAAACCATGTTCTACCAAATTCACTTTTCTGCTTCGATCGCCGCCATACATGGCACTGACCTGACTAACGGTGACATGGCTCTCATCAATCACAAACAAATAATCTTTTGGGAAGTAATCCATCAAACAGAAAGGACGTTGTCCGGGTTGGCGTCGATCAAAGTAGCGAGAGTAGTTCTCAATTCCCGAGCAATACCCCAACTCCTTCATCATCTCAATATCATAAGTAACACGTTCCTCAAGTCGTTTGGCTTCCACATCTTTTCCTTCGCGCTTAAATGCCTCCACCTGCACCACCATGTCTTGTTGAATCTCCCAAATCGCTTCATTTAAAGTCTCTTTGGAGGTGACAAACAAATTCGCAGGATAAATGCGAATGGTCTCGTACTTCATGATTTTCTTTCCTGAAGCTGGATCAATGCTATCAATGGATTCAATCTCATTGTCCCAAAAGACAACGCGAATGGCATGATCCGCATAGGCCAAGAAAATGTCCACTGTATCACCGCTAACACGAAAAGTCCCTCTGGCAAAATCCACCAATGCCCTGCTGTATAGGCTTTCCACCAATCGATGAAGAAAACCTTGACGACTCATTTTTTGACCTTTTTTCAGATCAATGACTGATTTATTGAACTCGATGGGATTACCAATACCGTATATGCACGAAATAGAAGCCACAACAATCACATCTCTTCTACCCGACAACAAAGCCGAAGTGGCGCTCAAGCGCATGCGTTCAATTTCCTGGTTGATGGCCAAGTCTTTCTCGATGTATGTGTTAGTCACAGGGATAAAGGCCTCCGGTTGGTAGTAGTCGTAATAACTCACGAAATACTCAACCAAATTATCAGGAAAGAATGCTTTGAATTCTCCATAGAGCTGTGCGGCCAGTGTTTTGTTGTGGGACAAAATCAAGGTAGGCCTCTGGGTCTGTTCGATGACATTGGCAATGGTAAACGTTTTACCAGATCCTGTCACGCCCAACAACGTTTGAAACTTTTCGTTCGTTTCAACTCCCCTTACCAATTGTCTAATTGCCTCGGGTTGATCACCCGCAGGGGTGAAGGGAGATTGAATCTTAAACTGCATGCACAAATTTAGGGCTTTTCCATATTCTGTGGTCACAATTAGGTCCCTTGTAACACCAAGGCAATGGCATAAACCCTTTAGATTGAATGCAAAAGAACCCTCATTTCCTTTATAGAATTCCATATTGTAAATTGATACATGAATTCTTTTTTGTATTTTTGGTAAAATGTGTGATTCATTAAAAAATCAATTGTATGCAATCATTTCAGGAAAGATCGAAGTTAGGAATGGAAAAACTATCCAAACAATCGCCAGTTACCTTAGAACGAGCAAGGAAGCAAGCATTGAATTTAAAGAATCAAAGCACTTCAAAGAAGAAGAAAGGAAGAGATTAGAAATTTTTATTGCCCAAAACTCACTTTGGTTAGATTCTATAGACCTAGATGCCTATGTAAGCGAAGGTGCTGAACAAAAGGTATATTTAAATAATCAAACTACTGTACTAAAACTAAATGACTCCATTTATTATGCTAAGTGGTTGGATTATTTCCACAACTTGCTTTTGCATAATTTCTTCTTTGAGGATACTGCATACAAACTCATCGGTTTCTATAAATTGGACAATGTTCTTTTCGCTGTTGTGCAGCAGCCATATGTTTTGGTTAACTCCGTCACCAACTTGAATAATGTCAAAACTTTTTTAAAAATCAACGGCTTTGTAAATACGAGAAATAATGATTATTACAATTCAGAATTAGGGATTATTTTAGAGGATCTGCATGACGAAAATGTTCTCACTAAAGACGGATTACTTTATTTCATTGATACCGTATTTTATCTAACACCAGATTTCTGGAAGGATTTTGTATCCTAAGCCAATTTCGAATTGACTAGCGGTGTCTGTGCACAAATGCACTTAAACCGACATAGAAATTTCTCACGGGAGAAGGATTGTAATATCTACCAGCGCTATCATTCAGTTGATGAAAGGATGAGTAAGAACTGTTTAGCACATTGTTTATTCCAATCATCCAATGCCAAGCAAGAGAGCCATTATTGGACAATCGATTAAAAACATTCCCTGATAATCTCATTTGCATCAAATGATATGGATTGGCCCACACTGTATTTTCGTTATTCAGCGCCATCTTATCTATCCATTGATCAGAAATGGTAAATTGAATTTTCTCTTTCCATTCAAAATCCCATCCTGCCTGAGCTGTATGTAAAGCCGTTCCTGGCATTATTTGGCCTGAAAAATCATCTCCCTTGTTCGTGTAGTTTTCAAAAACATACTCAGCACGGTGACCATTGATCCAACCATTGCAGCGCAATGACTTATTGGCTCCGATATAGAAATTATATTGCAAAACAACCTCCCAACCGTTCTGTGTTGTACTACCAGCATTGAGATAACTTTCTGGAACTGCAGCATTAAAATCATTGGGCAAAATAATATTGGACATCGCTTGCTGATAACGGGCCAACTGCCATTCCATTCCTTTGACAGAACCTTTCAAGCCCAACTCCAACTGTTTGCCCGACTCTGGTTGGAGAGAGAAATTGAATTGACCTGCAGCATAATCAACTTGTTCGAAAACATTGGGGTTTGAAAACCCCACGCCGTAATTGACAAATAGAAATTGATCTTGATAGCATTTCAGACTAGCAGCCACTCTAGGTGTCCAATTGGGAAACCAAGTAAATGAATGATTTTCTTGCTCAGCAGATCCGTATTTCCCTGAAGCGGTTACTTTGGTTTCGTGTTGCGCAAAACCAGCTTGGATAAGTCCAATGTCTCTCCATTTCAATTGACCACCGACATGCGCAAATCCTTGCCAATAATCAATGTCATAGTTGTACTTTAATTCACCGCGATTTCCATCTGTCAAATAAAATTCTTCAATGGCAAATTTTTCTTGTTGCAACTCAAACCCTGACTTCAACGTGAATGACCAGTTTTTGTTTTCGATAATTTGATAGCTCAACATCGCTCTGCTATTGAGTCCCTTATTGGACTCATCTTTAAAACCGGAAAATGCAGCGCTTGTTCCGTAGGGGTTGGTTTTGATACTACCCTGATAGCTTAATCTCCACATGGCTTCCCATTTACTGTTCCAGTTTCGGTCTTGACCAAAACCCAACATCCAACGATTTCTTTCCAACCGAGCTTGATTGGCCAAGGAGAAAGGTCGAGCTGCTTGAGGATTTGTTGCGACATCATTTTCATTCAAGCTGCCTGGCAATCCCCATTGTCCTTGATGGTATTGAAACTGGGTAATATTGGATCCAATCTTTTCGCCATCATTCCTTATGCCCCATTTGAATAAGCTTTTCACTTCTTTGTGAACAGTTAATAGCAATTGGCTCCTCGCATTGGATTCTTGTTGTCGATATCCATTGGTTCCAGCATTCACATAAGCAATTGAAAGTTGTCTTTTACTATAAATTTCAGGCAACGCGACATTGACTCCGTAATGCAAACGGTAATAGCCCCAACTCCCCATGATGAGGCTGGACTTGACCGTATGGGTGAGATAATTGGGACGCAATCCTTTCATCAAAACCACTCCTCCTGTACCATTTCCATACTCCACAGAAGCAGGGCCTTTTACCACCTCAGCCTCTTGCACCCACATAGGATCAATGGTTTCCATGGGGGTAGTGCCATCTGGTGAGGTCATCGAAAATCCATTGAAATACATCCGAACATTGCGAATGCCAAAAGTGGATCGCAACATGGATCCACGAATGTTGATTCTTGGACTACCGCCTTGTCCCCGAGATTCCATCATCACACCCGGAATGGCATTCAATCCTTGTTGTAATGAAGACCCATCTGAACTCCATTGCTTAAAGTTCAAAATCCCCAACATCGCTGGTACACGTTCATTTCGAAGAGCCGAGGAAAACGCTGTTATCTGCAATGGGTTTTCCAAATGATAATTGGACTGAAAAAAATAGTGATACTCCCATGAGCGATAGCCTGAATGGTTATCTGCGTTAAAAATCCAACGGTTGCAATCGCCATGATAACAAATGAGAATGACATCATCATTCTTTAACAATAAATCGGCCCCCACAGTGGGATTGCATGAATGAGACTCCTGCGTGGAGGCATTGGCAAAGGTCCAATTTCCGGCAGAAGTATCCAAAGCTGCTGAATCATCAAAGAAAGCAATGATTCGACATTTCTTTCTCTCCGCTTCTTGCGCTGAACTGTAAAAAAAACAGCCCATCGCAAACACGAGGGCTGTCCACTTTGAGAATGTTTTCATTAATGAGAAACCACAAAAGTTTTGGTGATGGTTCCTTTTGAACTCGCACAGCGCACGAAATAATTTCCTGCAGCCCACTGTTCTGCATTCCATTTCATATTGGAAGAAACAACTTGTGTTTCGTTCACCAACTGACCATTGAAATTGATGATTTCCACTTTGCTTCCGATGAATGAGTCTGAAAAATTCAAGGTCAATTCATTGGAAACTGGATTGGGATAAACCACAATGTTCTGCGCAGGAGCATGATTCAAAACAGAAGTGTTGGTGTATGCCAAATTTCTGAACTCTTTGATAATGTTTGGACCTGAGCCAGGATAGGAAGACCCATTCAAAGCCATATACAAAGCACCTGTGTGAGGATTCACACAAAAATCGCGAATGCGTTGATTGAAAACTTGGAAGTAAGTGTCCTGCGCATCGTTGCAAGTTGCGGCTTGACCATCAGCACTTAAATGAATCACTGAAAGGCGCTCGTAGGTTCCGCCCAAACCACCCAACACAGCCATCAAAATACAGTTCTGCCATTCAGGAATGGCGGGGTGAACATAATATTCTAAGCCATTGACTGCGCGGCAAGGAGACCATTCTAAAATGGGTTCTTTTACATTGTTGGCAGTACAATAGTTTTGCTCAGCAGCAGTATTGCAAGCACCCTGAACAGTAGGCCAACCGTAATTGCGGTTGGGTTCAACGATGTTCA
>CANEVR010000054.1 GCA_947442505.1 Flavobacteriales bacterium
GAAAGTGTTTTGCTCATGCAATCCACTGCTTTTGGAGGACATGATTTAATTATGCATGCATACAATGAAGCTGTGAAAGAAAAATACCGCTTCTTCTGCTACGGAGATGCGATGTTGATCTTAGGCTAAACATTGTGACAAAGACATTACTCTTTATCCCCCCACTGACCCAGTTGAATACGCCGTACCCCGCGACGGCCTATTTAACTGGGTTTTTACGTCAACAAGGTCTTACATCAAGACAGGGCGACCTAGGGTTGGATTTGGTTTTGTCCATGTTTAACACCCTAGGTCTTTCTCAAATTTTTGACGAAATCGAAAAAGAAAATTTTTCTTTAACGCCAGAATTAAAAGGAATACTCCTCAATCGAAAATTGTATCAAAACACAATCGATTCTGTTATTTCTTTTCTTCAAAACAAAAATTATACGCTTGGATACCGCATTGCCAAAGGGAATTATCTTCCGCAAGGTTCACGATTCGATCAAATCAAAGACCTAGAATGGTTTTTCGGCAATATTGGAGTTCAAGATACCGCACGATACAAGTGCACCATGTACTTGGAAGATTTGTCTGATTTGATTCAAGCCTCCATTGGCCCGCAATTTGGCTTTTCTAAATATGCTGAGCGCATTGCAAGAACCGCGGTATCCTTTGACCCGATTGAAAACGAATTAAAAAAAGAAACAGGCTATCTAGATCAACTTTTAATTGCCTGTGTCCAAAAATATTTTGAAGAAGAAATTCCTGACTTTGTTGGGTTTACAGTCCCTTTTGGTGGAAATCTGTATGGCGCATTAAAAGTGGGACAATGGATAAAACAGCATTATCCGCAAGTAAAAATTGCCATGGGTGGCGGGTATCCCAATACTGAGTTGCGTGAACTCTCAGATCCCCGCGTATTTCAGTATTTGGACTACATCACATTGGATGATGGAGAAGGCCCCATTCTCAATCTGATCCAAAACATCCATGTACCAGATTCAGAAAAAAAATTCAAAAGGACTTTTCATCTTGTAGATGGCCAAGTTGTATTTACGGACAACCTTATTGGTGGTGATTTTTTACACCAGCAAAAACCAGCTACTTCCTACACCGGGCTGAAGCTGGATCAATACCTCTCCGTGATTGACATGCCCAATCCCATGCACCGTTTGTGGAATGATGGACGTTGGAACAAGATGACTGTCGCGCATGGCTGTTATTGGAAAAAATGCAGTTTCTGTGATATCCACCTGGACTACATAGGAAGATATGACAAAGCCACTGCGGAGCATCTGGCCAACCAGATGGAAGAACTCATCGCTGAAACAGGAGAAACTGGCTTTCACTTTGTTGATGAAGCTGCACCTCCAGCTGCACTGCGAGATTTGGCCATTGAAATCATTCGTAGAAAATTGCAGGTTTCTTGGTGGGCCAATATTCGCTTTGAAAAATCATTTGATGCTGACCTCTGCCAATTGCTCGCAGCCTCCGGTTGTATCGCTGTTACAGGTGGTTTAGAAGTAGCAAGCCCACGTATTCTTGATTTGATAGACAAAGGAATTACCGTGGATCAAGTGGCTCGTGTAGGAAAGGCTTTCAGCGATGCGGGAATTCTGGTACACGCCTATTTGATGTATGGCTTCCCTACGCAAACCGCGCAAGAAACCATTGATTCTTTGGAAGTTGTTCGACAATTGTTCCAAAACAACCTATTGCACTCAGGCCACTGGCATCAATTCGCCATGACCGTGCACAGTCCCGTTGGGAAAGACCCCGAGAAATACGGAGTCATTCGAACAGGACCTGAATTCAAAGGTTTTGCCAACAATGATTTATACCATGAGGATCCCAAAGGAGCCAATCATGAAATGTTTTCTGATGGATTAAAGAAAGCACTGTACAATTACATGCACGGCATTGGCATTGATTTTCCCTTGAAAAAATTCTTCAGCTTCGCGATTCCCGAACCTTTGGTTCCCCGGTCCTTAATAGAGCGCAGCCTAAAAGCAACACCCCTGGATGAAATTTCAAGACCAGGATTCCGTTTTTGTTTTTTACAAAATAATCTGATTCTCAAAAAACAAAATGGCGGTAACAAAGAGGTTGAAATCATTGGAAGCAAAGGAAAAGATACCATTGAGATTCCGATGCATGCCGCTCAATTCTTGGTAGAGAACCAAGATCAATTTCAATGGAACGCCCAAAATGAATGGGACTATACAACCACCATTGAAAAATTAGCGTCGTTGTGTAAAAAGACAACAGATGAATTGGTGCAGCAAAAATGGTGGAAATCTTTGAGACGATACTTTATTGTCATAAAAGCCTAATTGCTCTCCAACTTCCTTCTTCTCAACTCTCCCCACTTCAGACGGTGCTCCTCAGATTTCTTCGGATTGGATTCAGGTATGCTTGCCCCGTAATATCGAAAAAGCAAATAATGTCCACGCATGTCTTGATCATCCATCTTGACCAATCGCTTGCCTGACTCTACAACCTTTTCCCAATTCTGCAAACGCTCATTGACCAAACCTAGTGTCCACCAATAATCAGCATGATGATAAAAATCCTTTGGGACAGATTTTAGCACATGATTGGCTTGTTGTAATGGTCCATCTTCAGAATCATAGCGCGTTGTATGATGCAGATATAGGGCATAAGCCAATGCGAAATAAGGGTACTTGTTGTATCGATCACTCCACTCTTCAAATTCCAAAATGGTTGTCATGTTGTAGCCATATCCCCTGTAAGCAGCAGTAAACGCGTACTTAGAGGCCTCCTCAATATGACCTGTTAACTCAGCTACCATGGCCATTTGAAACCAAACTCCACAATGCTGTGTAATGCCAATTGGCTCTCCTTCCCACCGCTCGTTCTCCACCTCCATCACCCGCATCTTTCCCCTTGCAAAAGCTTCCTCGTCTCGATCCGTATACCTCGCCAAAAACATCATGTAATCCCATTCATACCCCGGCGAATGGCGCATCAATACATGGTAACAAGAGTCAGCTTTTCCATACTCTTTGAACTTGATGGCCAAGGCTACTGCATGTTGATTCAAAGAAAAATCATCTGGATACTTTAGGAGTAATTCATAAGCCAAATTCTTGGCCATTTTCCACTCTTCTTTTTCTTTCAACAAAATCAAATTCTCCGTTTGAAAAATCTTGCTCTCATTGTCATCTCGCGCATTTGTGATGGCCAACGCAATGGAAGATTCCGCCTTTTTCCATTCTCTTTTTCTTCGCCATTGCATGGCTTGATTGAAATGATAAAGTGGCGAATATTTCATTTCTCCGGGAATCGTCCAAGACCAAAACCTATTCTTTTCCCATGTCGCCTTTGTATACTGCGTAATGCCGTATGATTTTGATATCTCCTCTTGCAATGGCCAATAGGGACTTAAATTCCAAATCCAATTGCCCTCAAAAAATTGTAAACTATCAATGTTCGGGGTCCAACCAACGGGATTCTCAGGAGGCAATTGTTGAATATCAATTCGCATTGTTTTGCCTCCCTGATAAAACTCCATCCTGTAATTCAATTCTCCCGTACTCACTTGCCAAGGGGTTGAGCGGTGGAACATTAACCCTTCCGTCAATGAAATCGGATTGGATTGGGAAATCCAAGTTGGATTTGAAAAATTTTCTACAACAAACAATCTAGCCGAGTCGGCCTTCATTCCTTTGAATTTCAGCGTTGCTCCTCCCCCTCCTCCTGGTTGAGCCAAGAGATTAGTTGCAATAAAAAACAATAAAAAGATAAAAAGTCCGAAGCGCATTATCGTCTTCAATTACAACGGAATATTCCCATGCTTTTTCTTGATTACCGGCTCTGCCTTGTTTTCTAACATTTCAAAAGCCCTGATCAATTTCTCACGGGTTTGTTCTGGCAAAATCACCTCATCTACATAACCGCGCTCTGCCGCGCTATATGGATTGGCAAACAATTCTGCATATTCCGATTCTTTCTCTTTCCACTTGGTCTCACGATCCGCTGCCTCAGCTATTTCTTTCTTAAAAATAATCTCCGCTGCACCTTTCGCTCCCATCACAGCAATCTCAGCTGTAGGCCATGCAAAATTCATGTCTGCCCCAATGTGCTTGGAGTTCATTACATCATACGCACCACCATAGGCCTTGCGCGTGATTACAGTAACGCGGGGAACGGTTGCTTCGCTGAATGCATAAAGCAACTTGGCTCCATTAGAAATAATTCCATTCCACTCTTGATCCGTTCCAGGCAAGAAACCAGGCACATCTTCAAACACCAAAAGAGGAATATTAAAGGCGTCGCAAAAGCGAACAAATCTGGCGGCCTTGTTGCTGGATTTGATGTCCAATACACCGGCCAAATAAGCGGGTTGGTTGGCCACTACACCAATACTGCGACCAGCAAGTCGTGCAAAACCGACAATGATGTTCTCTGCGTAATCTTTGTGTACCTCCACCCAACTCTCACCATCTACCACCTCGCTAATCACATCATGCATGTCATAAGGCTGTTGGGCAGATGGGGGAATAATGGAATTCAGTTTTTCTCTTTTCTCATTGCCCAAATCATAGGGCAAACGTGGCGCATCCTCATCACAATTGGATGGCATATAAGACAACAAATGACGAATGTTCTGTAAACACACCACGTCATTCTCCGCAGTAAAATGCGTTACGCCGCTCTTGGTACTGTGCGTGCTGGCCCCTCCCAATGCTTCACTCGTTACTTCTTCGTGGGTAACGGTTTTCACAACGTTGGGACCAGTAACAAACATGTATGAGGTGTTCTCCACCATCATGATAAAATCGGTCAGTGCTGGACTATAGACGGCTCCACCTGCGCACGGACCCATGATGGCGCTGATTTGTGGAATCACTCCACTTGCTTGCACATTGCGATAAAAAATATCGGCATATCCACCCAATGAAACCACACCCTCTTGAATTCGGGCTCCTCCACTATCGTTTAATCCAATCAAAGGCGCACCATTCTTCATGGCCAAATCCATGACCTTGCATATTTTCTGGGCATGGGCTTCTGCCAAAGATCCGCCCATCACGGTGAAGTCCTGAGAAAAAACATAGACCAAGCGCCCATGTATTTTGCCATAACCAGTGATGACACCATCGCCCAAATATTTTTCTTGATCCAATCCAAAATTGGTGCTGCGGTGCGTCACCAACATGCCAATTTCTTCAAATGACCCTTCATCCAAGAGCACATCTACGCGCTCTCTGGCTGTTAATTTTCCTTTTTGATGTTGAGAAGCGATGCGCTTTTCACCGCCACCCAATTGCGCTTTTGCCTGAAGATCTTGTAATCTTTTTACCTGCTCGTTCATGGGGCTAAGATAATAGGAATAGCGGCTTTTGTCCTCTTTTAACCTTGCTCAATGAGCCTTCCTTTTTGCATGACCATCACCCTGTCACACATGTAATTCACGACATGCATGTCGTGGGAGATAAACAAATACGTGAGCCCCAACTCTTGCTTGAGTGCATTGAGCAAATTCAAAACCTGCGCTTGCACAGAGACATCCAATGCGGCAACGCTTTCATCACAAACAATCAATTCCGGCTCAGCTGCCAAAGCACGCGCAATGACAATTCTTTGCCGCTGGCCCCCAGAAAAAGCATGTGGATATTTGTCAAAAGCCTCCTGAGGTTGGGGCATCCCCACTTTTTCCAACCAATAAATCGTCTTTGCTTTTCGCTCCTGCTCATTTTGACCAATGCCGTGAATTTCCATTGGCGCCATGATTTGAAGTCCCACTGGAATCTTGGGATTTAATGAGGAAAAGGGATCTTGAAACACCATTTGAATCCGCTTGCGATCTGACCGTTGCATCAATTGCTTGGATGATAACCACGATTGGCCCTTCCAAGATATTGTTCCAGATGTAATCGGCAACAATCCCATAAGCATCCTACTCAATGTGGACTTGCCGCATCCGCTTTCGCCCACCAAACCCAATGTCTCTCCCTTTCGAATGACAAAAGAAACGCGATCCACTGCGGTAAAATCTCCGTATTTCTTTGTCAAACCATCCACTTCTAATATTGCATCACCGATGGGATTATGGGGAATCAACTCCACATTATCCAATTGTTCCAACGTTGGCAAATAATACAACTTGTCTTTCCCTTCCGGCTTGCAAGCCAACAATGCACGGGTATAGTCACTTTTGGGATTTTGTATGACTTCCTTTGCATTTCCTTGTTCCATCACCACCCCCTTTTGCATCACAATGATATCATCTGCGACTGATTGCACCACTTTCAAATCATGCGATACAAAAATCATGGCCATCTTTCTTTCCAATTGAATAGCACGCAGCAAATCCAAGACCGTTTGCTGAACGGAGGGATCCAAGGCTGTTGTAGGTTCATCGGCCAGGAGAATTTGTGGATTGCAAGACAATGCCATGGCAATCATCACGCGCTGACGTTGTCCGCCTGAAAGTTCATGGGGATACTTGTCAAAAGTGATTTCAGGTTCGGGCAGACGCACCTCATTGAACAAGTCAACTACCGCATTCCGCGCTTCCACTTTGGACATTTGAAGGTGGTAAATAATGGCCTCCGAAACCTGATTACCCACGCGCATGGATGGATTCAATGCGCTCATGGGTTCCTGGAAAATCATCGCTATTCTTTTTCCACGCCATTGGTTCAATTGAGAATCGTTTGGAGCCAATTGCAGTTGACCTTGGTGATCGATGACTTTGCCTTTGGGATAAGAGAAACTGGTTGGATTCAGTTGTAATAAAGTTAAACAAGACAAAGTCTTCCCACTGCCCGACTCACCCACTATGGCCAAGCACCTTCCGGGGAGCAAATCAAAAGAAATTTCCTCCACCAAGGTTTTTCCTGCCACTTCGATGCGCAGCTGATCAACAGATAGAATGGGCGAATCCATGAAGGCTAATTTGAGCAATAATCTCCACCATTGAATTGAATCATCGATTTTTTTACCTTCTTTGCTGTGTGAATAAAAAAGGCGCATAGCATTCACTCTGTTCTACTCCAAAAGGAGTATTTCAATGACATCATTATCAACACTGCACTTGATGTTCAGAATTATAGTCTAGGTTTAAAATAAAAAACATGAAAACAAAACTTCCTACTATTGCTTTTATCTTCTTGGCCATCGGTGCTTTTTTCAAAATGGAACATTGGCCAGGAGCAAATATTCTGCTTTTACTAAGTGCGCTCATAATCATGATTTCGACCTTGATAGAATTTACCCAATTGGAAAAAGATTCAAAAACAAGAGGCTTACAAATTGTAGTTTCCATTATGATTGTCGCCTGTTCCTTGGGTGCAATATTCAAAATATTTCACTGGCCAGGCGCGGATTTTATTGTCAGCATTGCCATGAATGTTACCATCCCTGCGGCCATTGTATTTTTCTTTTTTGGAAACAAAGAATACCGTCTATCAAGAAATTTGGTGGCCGGTATTTTTTACCTTCTCCTACTCCTAATGATATTCTTCCCTGGTAATCTCGTTGGTAAAAAAGTTCATGAGGCACATCTAGAAAATATCGAGCATCAAAATACTCCCAATGAGGCCACTCATTGAATGGATGTATCTTCCAAAGAAAAAGGGGCTTTGCGCCCCTTTTTTTATTTGAACCAACTGGAATACATCACATAATTATTGGCGATTCGTTGCACCTCGCCTTCGAACAACTCCGGTGACAAATCCTTGACTTTTTTTGCAGGGATACCGGCAAATACCGATCCTGATGGAACATGCGTTCCTTCCAATAATACAGCGCCGGCTGCAATGATGCAGTTTTCCTCAATGACACAATGGTCCATGACAATGGCTCCCATGCCAATCAATACATTGTCTTTGACCGTGCAGCCATGCACCATCGCGCGGTGGCCAATGCTAACATTATTGCCAATGACCGTAGCAGCTTTCTGATACGTGCAGTGAATGATGGCGCCGTCCTGAACGTTTACTTTGTTGCCCAGAACAATGCTGTTGACATCACCCCGAATGACGGCCTGAAACCAAACGCTGCATTGGTCGCCCATTTTTACATCACCCACGATGGTGGCGTTTTCAGCGATAAAAACATCTTCTCCCCACTGGGGAGATTTGTCCAAGACTGGAAGTATAAGCGGCATCTTACTTACTCGATTTTGCAATAGCTTTCTTCAGTTCGTTACCGTTGAAAGCCTTTTCATTGATACCCAAAAATGTTTTGCGGACATTTCCATTCCACAAATAATACACCCCTGGTGTTTCTCCTTCTGGTCCCATGGTGGTCCAAAAAGTAGGGATGTCCAAAATGCGGTAGGGGAATGATCGGCCGGCGTTTTTGATGAAATCAGGAATCTTCTCGGGCTCTTCATCCATGAAGAAAATATAGATGGGTGGAAAATCCTTTTGCTTGGACATCTTGGCCAATTCCTTGGCTGTTTCTTGACAATGATCACAACCGGGAGCAAAAAAACAAACAATGGCTTTTCCTTGATCGATGTTGGTTTTTTTTCCATTGAATATAGCCAATTTAGAGAATGCTGATGTGACTGCGGCTGGCCCTGGATCTACCACCGCAGCGTTTGGATCTTCAACTGTTGTTGACTTTTGATTCAATGTATCTATTGCCAATGCGGTTTTGGATGTATCAGCAGCATTCACCATCTCTGTTTCAGCTGAAGCATCCACAACGGGCTCTTCTGCACACGGACAAAACGGAAACAGGGCAAACACCAGCAAAGAGGACAATGACCAAATCAATAATAAAATACTGAATCGGTGCTTCATCTCCTTCTCTGTTGTTATTTTATACAACCAGACCAAAAGCCCAATGGCTGCTACATTTTTGATAAAGGCCTCCAGCGGAGTCATGGGGATCAATTGACCAAAGCACCCGCAGTTGCCATTCATGGCGCCGTGCTTAACCATCTCAATACTCAAGTGAACACAAAAAACCACCAACAATAAAATGGTGGAAGGGATAACAATGCGTTTTAAAAAGTGGGGCTGCAAAATGGCAATTCCTATGGCGAGCTCTACTCCCAAGAGCAATCTGGCCAAGTACGGTGCGCTGCACCATGAGGCAATGCCCAAATCAACCAACTGTTTTTCAAAAGCCCAAATGGGATACATCTTTGCCACTGCAGAGACGATAAATAGCGCAAAAATCACGATGCGCAAAGTCCATTGAATCGAATTACTTTTCATTTTTTTGAATTTTCGGCGGTTATGACAAATCTAATGCCTAAGTTAATTTCTCTCATTATATTTGATTACTTATGTTCAAGATTATTCCATCTGTCTCCCAACGAACCTTCATTCTATTCTCTCTTTTCATCATCTTTTTTTCACTTTGGTCCAAAGTCAGGGTCATGGATAAACTTTCCATTTATTCTGATTACGATGAATACTACACCGCGTCTACATTTACCGGTTACTTTGACCCAGCCTACATCCAAGCCAAACAAAGCGGGATCAACCTCAATGAAGAATTGACTTTTGCCGCCAAACACGCCACACGCGACTCTGGAAATTCTACCCTATACAATTTTGTTGGTATCGTCTGTACAAGGTTGTTTGACCTTTCAGAAAGGGGAATGAGATACTTGAGCCTCTCTTTTTACTTGTTTGGCTTAATCGTTTTACTCAAGATTTTTGATGCGTTCAAAACCCCTTTCCTGATTCGGAGCGCGGGTATTTTCATTTTGTGTTTCTTCTCCTCCTTCTCTCAATTTTCCGTCATCATCCGCACTTATTCTTTTTCCGTATTCTTGGTCTTGCTCTTCACCTATTATTTATTTGTTTACCGTCCAGACAATCATTTGAAAACAATTTTCATTTCGATGCTGCTCAGCGTAGCTGTATTCTTCTCTCATTTTCTTACTGTGTTTCCCCTGCTCATCATATGGGTGTATTTGGTTGTGACCACCCCCAAACCGCTACAATCATCCACTATTCGGGGCATAACGTTGGGAGGGATATTCTGTATTTTTGTTTGCCTCACCCACTGGGAGTGGATTACTCATTTCTTGGAAATGAGCAATGAAATTGGAGATGAGTCCGCGACCAGCGCATTGAAAAGCAGATCGATTCCCTTCACTCTGGATTCGCTATTCCACAAATCATTGGTCTTTTTTGCCAAATATTTTTTCGGGGGCAATGCCTTCAACTTGGTTGGTCTTGGCTTTATTTCTTCCATCCTTTTGTTTTTGGTTTGGATTTGGTTTTCTATCCAACACCGGAAAAATCATTTCATTCTCCTGTACAACATTGGCGGACTAATCACGCTTTTATTGGTCATCAAGAGTCAACACTTCTTGCCTTTTGGTCCAAAATACAATATTTTCTATTTGGGTTTTTGGATTCTAGGGATGACTCAATTGAGCAAAGAAAAATTATCGAAGATAAATTTAGTCGTTTTTGTGGTCTTGCTTTTGAATGGTTTGGGCAATGCCTATGGCAACTGGGCCGGGCCCTTCCCGAAGGACATTCAGATTCATATCAATGGAAAAGCTATGGCTCTTGCACCCCAACAGGCTAGTGAAATAAAAGAAAAAACAATGGGCTTTGCTTCGTCCAATGATGATACTTTGACTTTAAGAAGTGAGGAAGAGCTTTGTCTTTTTCAAATGATTCACAAGAAGAAAAACTGCATCTTTGTTTTGGATCGCGCAGCGCCCTCTCAATTAGAAATACCCGGTTTTCCGAAATACTATGGACCTTATTAAACTTTTCAAACGCTCTTTTATTCTGTGCTTCGCCTTGATGTCCATCTCTGCGCAAGCTGAAAAAGAACCCATTTTAATAGGAGACATTTTTCATGTTGGTTTAAAATACAAAGAGAATACCCGTCGTGTAGCCATTCTTCTCAACGTTACTTTGGGCTACTTTGGTGTCCACCGCATGTACCTGGGGACCGATCCAAAAGTTCCCATTTTCTACACCTTATCCATGGGTGGTGGTGGTGTACTTTGGTTGGTAGATCTTGGGATTTTGATAGCCCATAAAGACATTGACCAATACATCAATAATCCTAGGATGTTTATGTGGGCAGGAAAAAATTAAACCCTTCTGTTGGCCAGCAGCATGGGCGGTCCGCCTGAGAACGGATTGTCTCCTCTTCCGATGGTCTTGGCATGCAAACCCGCAGCACTCATCACCGCGCGCTCACCAAACTTGTTTCTGATATCGTCCAAAGCGTTGTACAGCTCCACACGATCATCGGCCGCATCAAACAAATTCATCTGTTGACCCCCACTAACCAAGTGGCTCATCTTGACGCCAACCAAGCGAACCAACATTCTGCGGTCAAAGAGTTTTTCAAACAACTCATGAATCTTGGGCAGTAAGATGTGATCTGCAGCGGTGTAGGGAATCCTGCATTGCATCGTTTGAGTTTGAAAATCTGAATAGCGCAGCTTTAATGTAATACAAGATGTCAGACGGCCTCCCTTGCGCAATTGATACGCCAAGTTCTCCGTCATCGCAACCAATATGCCTTTCAATTTGGTCAAGTCCGTTGTGTCGCGATCAAAAGTCCGTTCTGCAGAAATGCTCTTTCTCTCTTGATAAGCCACGACGGGCGAGCTGTCCTCACCGTTGGCTTTTTTCCAAATCACCAAACCATTTTCGCCCAAGGCCGCATGCAGCAAATCTGGCTGCATCTCCTGCAACGTTCCTATGCGCTGAATCCCCAAGTTGCGCAACGTTTGGTAGGTCTTGTCCCCCACCATGGGAATTTTCCGAATGGACAACGGCGCCAAGAAAGGGCGCTCATTGCCCTGCTCCACCCACATTTGATTGTTGGGCTTGGCCTCTCCCGTAGCCACCTTGGAAACCGTCTTGTTCACGGACAAACCAAAAGACAAGGGCAAACCAGTCTCCTTGATGACCCGCTGCCTCAGTTCCGCAGCAAAACGATAACACCCAAAAAACTTATCCATGCCCGAGAGGTCACAATAAAACTCGTCAATGGACATTTTCTCAAACACCGGAACACTCCCCTGAACAATCTCACTCACCATGTCGGAATACTTCATGTAGTTGTGGCTGTTGCCTCTAATGACAACGGCCTCCGGACACAGTTGCTTGGCCAACTTCATCGGCATGGCGGAATGCACGCCAAAAGCTCGGGCCTCATAACTGCATGCCGCCACAACCCCGCGATCACTCGTGCCACCCACTAAAATGGGCCTTCCGTTGAGGCGGCTGTCCATCAATCGCTCCACGGATACAAAGAAGGTATCCATGTCCATGTGCATGATTGATCGTTTTTTGTCCATAGTGCTTTGCAGAATAACGAAGTTAATGGGAATTCAAACTGAAAAAGGCGTTGTTCACTCTTTTTTTCCATTGTTCAAATACTTGGTTCCAGCCGCCATTTTTCTCGGTTTTTTTTATTGCTTATCTTCGCTTTTTATCTTTTAACCTTAGGCATGAGTAATAACATGAAAATTGGCGTTTTAGGAGGAGGAAGCTGGGCAACGGCTTTGGTTAAATTGCTTTGTAGCCCAGACAGCAAGGTGTATTGGTGGATGAGAAATCAAGAGGCCATTGATCATATTCAACAGTTTGGTCACAACCCCAACTACATCCAAAGCATTGAGTTTGATTTGGATCAATTGGTGGTCACCAGCGACCTACAAGCAGTGGTCGATTATTGCGATTACTTGGTAGTGGCCATTCCCTCTGCTTTTTTGCATGTGACAATGGACCAATACAAACCCAAAGGGATTGAAAATAAAATCATCTTCTCCGCTGTAAAGGGGATTGTGAATGAGTTTGATGCGATTCCCGCACGCTACTTTCACAAACAATTCAACATTCCTTACGAAAATATCGGCATCATCTGTGGCCCTTGCCATGCGGAAGAGGTGGCCATGGAGAAATTGTCCTACCTCACCATCGGCGCCATTGACATTGCCAAAGCAGAAATGATGAGCCAACGCTTGGCTTGCCGTTTTATCAAAACCACCACCACCGAAGATGTCTTTGGTGCTGAATTGGCGGCTATCTTGAAAAACGTCTATGCAGTAGCCTCTGGGATTTGTCACGGTATTGGTTTTGGGGACAACTTCCAAGCCGTGCTGGTTTCCAATGCCATTCGTGAGATTGAACGCTTCTTGGACTCCGTTCACGAGGTGCACCGAGATGTAAAATCATCCGCTTATTTGGGTGACCTCATGGTAACCGCCTATTCTCCCTACTCCAGAAACCGAACCTTTGGAACAATGATCGGGAAAGGTTACAGCGTCAAATGGGCCACCATCGAAATGAACATGGTTGCTGAGGGATACTACGCCACCAAAGGGATTCATGAAATCAATAAGAAATTCAATGTCGATATTCCCATTGCTGAAGCCGTTTACCGCATCCTCTATGAGAAAGCATCGCCAGCCATGGAAATGCGCAAATTGACTGACCTGATCAACTAATTTCTTTCCGAGAAAATGGACGCAACCTATTGGAACGGACTGGGTCTTCTCCTTAGGATGCGCAACCTTTTTTTCCTTATTCTCTTTATTCCCGTTGCGGTTTCCGCTCAACTTCGCTTTATCCCCAATCAAGGCCAATGGCCCAATGAGGTAAAATGGATGAGCGAAGTCCCTGGAGGTAGGGTTTGGCAAAACCAAAGCGGGCTGCGCTTTGAACTCTATAACAACGATTTCTTTGCGCAATTTCATCCCGATGAAACCACGGCGAAACGCCAGCCCCGCGGCCATGTCTTTGATTTGACTTGGAAAAATGCCAACCCCAATATGCAGTGGCGGGGCGAAAAACACTTTCCCTTTTATCACCAATATTTTCTGGGAAATAGAAAGGGTCAAACTTTGGTTTACCTGACGGGATCTATGCTTGGGGTCTATGATCACATCGATGTGCTATGGAGCAGTGCGGTGGATAAGCTCAAATACAATTGGGTCGTTCATCCGCAAGGAAACCCAAAAAATATCGTCTGCCAATGGGACAAGAATGTCGCTTGCTCGCTGAAGAACGGATCCCTCATCATCCAAACGGAAACAGGAGAAATTCAAGAAAACAAACCCTTTGCCTTTCAATTCATTCAAGGAAAAATCATTCCTGTTGAATGTGCTTTTGTTCTAAAAAACAACGCGGTGGGTTTTCATCTGGGAGAGTACAATCCCAATGAAGATTTGATCATCGATCCAGAAATCATCTTCTCCTCATACATTGGATCTGTCGCTGCTAACTTTGGGTTCACGGCAGCAGATGATCCCGAAGGCCATTTGGTCAGCGGTGCTGTTGTGTTTGGACAAAACTATCCCACCACGCCCAATGCGTTCTCTTTGAATTTTAATACAACAACAGGAAACATTTACGACATTGCCATTTCCAAGTTCAGCGCCGATGGCAGCACCTTGTTGTACTCCACTTTCATTGGTGGTTCTTCTCAGGAAACACCCCACAGCTTGGTTTGCGATCCCAACGGAAACATCTACCTCATGGGCGCCACGGGAAGCGCTGACTTTCCAGCACAACCCGGCGGATACGATACCCAGTTCAATCCCGGAGCTTCACAACCCATGAATACTTTTTTCTATGGCAACTTGCCGCAAGGCACCGACCTTTTCATCGCCAAAATTGAAAGCGGTGGCGCCTTGGTAGCTTCCACTTTTATGGGCAATGATCAATTAGATGGGTTGAACTTTGCCCCTGGTTTATTCTACAATTATGGTGATGCTTTTCGGGGCGAAATCAACCTGCATCCCAATGGGAATGTCGTTGTGGCTACTACAGTGCGGGGGGATTTTCCTGTCACCATCAATGCCATTCAATCTACCTACAATGGCGGAACCAGCGACGGTTTGTTGATGGTCCTTTCTCCCAATTTGGACAACCTCATCTTCTCTTCCTTCATTGGTGGCAGTAGCAATGACGCCCTGTATGCCGTGCAGTTTGCGGGCAACGGAGACATTCTCGTCAGCGGCGGAACGGACAGCAACAACTTTCCCATTCCAGCCAATGGTTTTGACGCTTCGCACAATGGGGGCGTGGATGGTTTTGTATTAAAAATCAACCCCACTACTTGGAGTATCGTCAATGGTACTTTCATTGGAACGGATGGTGTTGACCAAACTTTTTTCATTCAAACCGATGTCAGCCACAACATCTATGTATTGGGCCAAACCACAGGTGCCATGCCCATTACAGGGGGTTGTTACGGCCAAGCCAACAGCGGGATTTACATCAAAAAATTCAATCCCCAACTGAGTGCACAGCTGTGGAATACCACCATCGGGACGGGCAGCGGTGAGGTGGATATTTCGCCCACTGCTTTTTTGGTGAGTGATTGCGAACAGATCTTTTTCAGCGGTTGGGGAGGCGGTGTGAATCAAAACTGCGGTGGATCGCCCTATTCCTGCATGGCTGTTTTTAGTACAACAAATGGATTGCCCACCTCTGCAGATGCGCAACAGCCCACAACCGATGGATCGGATTTTTATCTGTGCGTCTTGTCTCCCAATGCAACAGGATTATTGTACGCCTCTTACTACGGAGGAACCGCATCCGAAGAACATGTAGACGGTGGGACTTCGCGTTTTAGCAAAAATGGCTATGTCTACCAAGCGGTATGCGCCGGTTGCCAAGCCAATGATGACTTCCCTACTTCACCCGGTGCCTACAGCGCCATCAACCCCAGCTCGGGATGCAACCTCGGGGTTTTTAAACTTTCCCTGAGTCCGATTTATGCCGCCGCCTCTCCCAATATCCCTCCCCAAGTCTGCCTGAATGAACCTGTGACCTTTTACAATGAAAGCACCGGCGCCAGTCTTTACCAATGGGACTTTGGAGATGGCAATTCGTCCACCCTCACGGAACCCGTCCATGCTTATACCACGCCTGGAATCTATGAAGTCGAGCTCATAGCCTCTGATGCGGTGTTGTGTTTATTGGGCGATACAGTGACCTTGGAAATCGAAGTCATCGAAGATCCCGCGGTCAGCATTGCACCCATCAGCGGCATTTGTCAGGGCGAAACGGTGCAACTGACTGCGACCGCCAACGGGTCCGTGACCTGGTTGCCCAACTTATTCTTGGATGACAACACCTTGGCATCGCCCACAGCCACGCCTCCCGGCACCATCACCTATACCGCGTCCACGCAAAACCAATGCGGCACAACGTCAGCCAGTATCGATGTGGATGTCATTCCGGTCAATACGGACATTGTAGCTGATCAAAACATCTGCGCAGGTCAAACCGCCAACCTTTGGGCTAGCGGCGGCGCAGATTATCTTTGGGACAATGTCACCACACTGAACGCATTTGACATCGCCAATCCCATCGCCTCACCGCTCACCAGCACTACCTACAATGTCGTCATCACAACGGTTGAAGGGTGCGTCGTGAATGCATCCACCACGGTCAATGTTTTCAATAGTTTACCAGGAATCAATCCCTATCCTGATGTGGATGTTTGTCTGGGCGAAAGCATCACGCTCAACGCGGAATTGGCGGATACTTGGTTTTGGAGCCCCGTTGAATTATTTGACAACGGAACCATTCAAAACCCAGTGTTTACAGGAGATGAAACAACCTTGGTCACCCTGAGCATGACCAATAGTTGCGGCAGTGGATACGTTAATTTTTGGGTCAATGTAGTGGATGTAAATGTTGTCCTTCTTGCCAACAACAGTGTCTGCCTTGGGGACACCCTTTTGTGCACTGCCACTGGCGCCGATTTATACACGTGGCAACCCACTTCTTGGATACTGCAAGACAACAACAATCAGGCTTTGATGGTTCCTTTTGGTAGCGATAGCCTTCGCGTGATGGGTGCCAATACACTCGGTTGCACCGACCAACAAGCGCAATGGATCGAAGTACTTCCCCTTCCCAATTTGTCCCTGCAAGACAGCATCACCTTTGACTATCCCGATGCTGTCTCGATTCCCATCGTATCCAATATTCCTTTTGGTCAATGGGATCCTGTGCATCACCTGTCCTGCGACACCTGCGCACAAACCATCGCCGATCCTACCTCGCCCACCCTGTATCACTTCTCGGTAGCGGATGACGCCGGATGCGGAGCAGAGGACAGCATTTGGGTCGTGCCCCTCTACCCCTTTTGGGTGCCCAATACCTTTACCCCCAACCAAGACGGTTTCAACGATGGTTTTGGCGTGGTGACTTTGACTCCGCTCAACGACTTTGAATTCCGCATCTTTGACCGCTGGGGCGCGTTGATCTTTTTCTCCAACGATCCCCTCAAAAAATGGGACGGCAGTTTCCGCGATTATTACGTTCCGCAAGACGCCTACATCTGGGAGTTGAGATTCAAACTGCCCGAAGGCGACCAACTTTACCGCGGTCACGTTACAGTTCTTCGATGATTGTTTACTTTTGCCATCTATAAAAACAAACCATGGCTTATTCCTTTATTTCCCTTGACCAACAAGACGCTGTTCTTGTTTTGACCATTCAACGCCTTGATCAATTGAATGCTTTGAACAAAGCAACCATCGAAGAGCTGAACAGCGCATTGAACGCGGCTGATGCCGATGCCAGCGTGCGTTGCATCATCATCACGGGTTCAGGAACCAAAGCATTTGTCGCAGGTGCAGACATCAAAGAGTTTGCTTCCTTCTCTGTGGAGCAAGGCGAAGGCTTGAGCCGCGATGGACACAACTTGTTGTTCAACCGTGTGGAGAATATGAGCAAGCCTGTCATCGCTGCAGTGAACGGTTTTGCATTGGGCGGTGGATTGGAGTTGGCAATGAGTTGCCACTTCCGTTATGCTTCTGAAAATGCAAAATTGGGATTGCCTGAAGTTACTTTGGGTGTCATTCCTGGATACGGCGGAACACAGCGCTTGGCGCAATTGGTCGGCAAAGGAAAGGCGATGGAGATGATCACCTCTGCGCAAATGATTGGCGCAGCGGAAGCCAAAGAATGGGGATTGGTGAATGGTGTGGTGACACAAGAAGAGTTGTTGTCTCATTGTACAACCATTGCGCAAAAAATTGCGAGCAATTCTCCCAGAGCGATTTCCGCTGCATTGCGTTCGGTATTGTCCGGATATTCTTATGCTGAAACCGGTCTGAATACCGAAATCAAAGAATTTGGTGAGTGCTTTGGAACGGCTGATTTCAAAGAAGGTACCACCGCTTTCATGGAAAAAAGAAAACCGACTTTCGAGGGAAAATGATTGAAGTAGAAATCATCAATCAATCGGCGTTTGACCTTCCTGCCTACGCCACAGGAGGCGCAGCAGGATTAGACATTCGCGCCAATATCACCGAAGCCATTGTCCTTTCTCCTTTGGAAAGACAATTGATTCCTACTGGACTTTTTGTTGCGATTCCTTTGGGTTATGAAATTCAAATTCGTCCAAGAAGTGGACTGGCCTTCAAACATGGCATCACAGTATTGAATACACCCGGCACCATTGACGCTGACTACCGTGGCGAAATCAAAGTACTGTTGGTCAACTTGAGCAATGCCCCTTTCAGCATCGAACCAGGTGAGCGCATTGCGCAAATGGTTTTGGCCAAACACGAAACGTTGTCTTGGAAAACAACAGAAGAATTGCCCTCCACGGAACGTGGCGCGGGTGGATTTGGAAGTACCGGTGTTAAATAATAGTTAGTAACCAGCCTTCTCTCTCACGCGTTGTAAAGTCGCACTGGCCACTTGGCGCGCCTTTTCAGCGCCTTGTTTCAACACCGCATTCAATTCATCAGGATTCGACATCCATTGGTTGAATTGCTCGCGTTCGTTTTTGAAGCGGTCCAATATCGCGCCCAACAAATCTTTCTTGGCATGGCCCCAGCCATAACCGCCGGCAGTTAGCTTATCACGAAGCTCTTGCGTCACGGCGTCTTCAGCGATGAGTTGCATCAAAGCACAAATTGCATTGGCGTTGGGATCTTTGGGGTCTTCTAACGCCGTGCTGTCCGTAGCAATTTTCTTGTTGATGACGTCTTTCAATTCTTTTTCAGGAAGGAAGATGTTGATGAAGTTGTCATACGACTTACTCATCTTTTGTCCGTCTGTGCCCGGAACATACATCGTGTCCTTGTTCAATTTCACCTCAGGCACCACAAGGGTTTCGCCATAAATGCGATTGAAAGTACTGGCGATGTCGCGGGTGATTTCCAAATGTTGCACTTGGTCTTTTCCCACAGGAACCCAATTCGCATCGTACAACAAAATATCCGCAGCCATCAGCACAGGATAGGTAAACAAACCGGCGTTGACGTCCGATAAGCGATCGCTCTTGTCCTTGAAGCTATGCGCATTGGCCAACATGGGAAAAGGCGTCAAGCAAGACAAGTACCAGCACAATTCGGTTACTTCAGGCACATCGCTTTGACGATAAAACACCGACTTGCTCGCATCCAATCCCATGGCCAACCACGTAGCTGCAACGGCAAGGGTGTTTTCGCGCATGCGCGCTCCATCTTTGATTTGGGTCATCGAATGAAAATCGGCGATGAACAAAAACGACTCGTTGCCGGGTGTTTTACTCATTTCGATGGCGGGAAGGATGGCGCCCAGGATGTTGCCCAAGTGGGGAACGTTGGTACTTTGAATTCCAGTTAAGACTCTTGACATGTTGCAAAGATAGGATAGTGTAAAAAAGGATTAAAGTCTTATTATCTTAGCGCCATGTCATTTGCATTTGGAAAAAAGAACTACTACATCCTCGGAGCGGGATTGTTGTTGTTGATTATTGGATATTTTTTAATGAGTGGTGGAGCGGCCACCAGCGCGGATGAATTCAATGCGGCAGAGCTGTTCAGTGCGCGCCGCATCACCTTGGCGCCCATCGTGGTGTTAACGGGATACGTTGTGATTGGCGTGGCTATCATGTACCGTGACAAGAGCGAGGCGGGATTGAAAAAGCACGAGGCTGCTGGGGCACCATCCAAAAGAAAATAATTCGTGGGGATTTTAGAAGCCATCATCATTGCCATTGTCGAGGGCATTACGGAGTTTTTGCCCATCTCGAGCACGGGACACATGATCATCACCCAGGCCATTTTGGGCGTGGAGTCGACGCAATTTTCGAGGGCCTTTACCGTCATCATACAATTTGGTGCCATCACCAGTGTATTGTTTTTGTATTGGAAAAGATTTTTTCAGTCGATTGACTTTTATGTCAAATTGTTCATCGCCTTTATCCCGGCGGCTGTCATGGGGTTGTTGTTTGGCGACATCATCGATGATTTGTTGGAGCAGGTGGATGTAGTGGCGGTTTCGTTGCTATTGGGTGGTTGGATATTGATTTATTCAGACAAGTGGTTTGCCAAGAATTTGCATTCGGAGGAGGTGCCTGTCACCCGCAAGAATGCGTTCATTGTTGGTTTGTTTCAGTGCATTGCGTTGATACCGGGAGTATCCAGGTCAGCGGCCACCATCATTGGGGGCATGACAACGGGATGGAACAAGAAGCAGGCGGCGGAGTTCAGTTTCTTCTTGGCCGTTCCCACGATGTTTGCTGCGTCGTTAAAGAAGACCTATGATGTAGTGAAGATCGATTATCACATCATTACAGATAATTGGGGCATCATGTTGTTGGGAAGTATTGTTGCGGCTGTAGTCGCCTTCTTGTCCATCAAGACCTTGATGACCATATTGCAGAACAAGGGCTTTGCCCCATTCGGTTGGTACCGTGTCATTCTAGGCGCCACCATCCTCACCCTCTTGATGTTCCGTGTTCCGTTGGGGATTATGGAGTAGGGGGGGTAATTTTGCGCAATGCGCTATTTATATTTCGCAACACCAAAACCTTGATTTTCAATATTTTTTAATTATACTTGCGTTATTTAGGCGGCGTATACCATAATGTTAGCTGCAAGTATCTATTAATAAAATTGAAAACTGAAAATGAATAAAAAGAATTTGATCCATCGACTAAATAAAACTTATATGATGGAAAGATCGCATGCTTTTATTACTTTTCCTGCAATTGCGGTTTATCTACTTTTCACAAACA
>CANEVR010000055.1 GCA_947442505.1 Flavobacteriales bacterium
CATAACGACCCTTTGCTTCCTTGCCATAGATGGCATCAGAGCAATCTTTGTCATAAGCGCTCATAGCCTTTGCGATGGTACCGCTGGCACCACCAGCACGGAAGAAATGACGAACCACTTCTTGCCCTGCGCCGATCTCGGCAAAAGTGCCGTATGTATCGGGATTGAGATTAATCTTCAGCGCCTTCTGATTGGGGGTGAGTATCACCCTTTCTGTGTCATTCATACCCATGATGTTCCTTACAAAATCAAAGGTAAACATTTAGATTGAAACATAAAACAAAAGGTGGATGGGATTATCTCCCCTCCTACTTTTTCGAAGAAAAAGAAAGGAGGGGTGGCCAGACGAGCGATAGCGAATTATGGACGGGGTGGTCTGCTTTGAAAAATAAATGAAATCCTGAAATGGGTTTACACTCCATTGGCATAAAACCACCCCGTCTGCTAACGCATCCACCCCTCCTATCCCTGCGGGCAGGAGGGGAAATGAAACCTCCGGAACTGGCAAAATTTTCTGAATGAAAATGAGATTGTGAATGAAAATGAATACTCACTTGTCTCCTCATTCCTTAATCACTTCATCACCTCATCCCTTCATCACCTCATCACCCTCATCCCCCTTTCTGATTCGCCAAGTCATACAAGTGCTTCATGGCTTCATATGTGGCGGGGCAACGGTGGAGATTGGAAACGTACAATTCTGCTTGATCAAAGAAATCTTTTCTGTGCAAATGCGGAAACTTGGCGCAATCATGAGGACGGTATTCGTAGACCGTGCACAACCCACTCTTTCCATCCAAAAATTGACAGGGTGTGCTGTTGTTGCAAATGTCCCCTGTCGATTCCTCGATGTATAACCATTTATCAAAAAACTCCTGATACGTCATACCCAAATTAGCTGCCAATTTCTTCACTTCAGCCTTCTTCCATGTCGGCGTCATGGTCTTGCAACAATTGCCACACTGGGTGCAATCGATTTTTTGCCATGCATGCTTCTCCGCTTTTCTCACCAAAGGATAGATGGACTTGTCCGCCTTTTTGACGATCTTTTGTACAAACGCCGCAAGCTTCTTCTTGTCGCGATAGGCCTTTTGTCGGTAAGATTGGATGTTGATGGTGGTGCTCATGGAAAAAAAGTAAAGGCAAGCCCCTCATATCGCACCGCTACAACCATCTACCTTTGCTGCCTTCCGACCCTGGAGGGTTTGACGGGAGCTGGTCGTATGAGACTTGCCTTCGAGGGCAAATGTAATCACAATCTTATCTTCCAAACAAGTATAAATTTCAATTTGAACGTTTACCTTTGTTGCAATGGAGCAACTCAATCTTTCAATCGTTGTCCCCCTCTTCAATGAGGAGGAATCATTGCCTGAATTGTGCGCGTGGATCAACCGCGTGGCCAATGCGCAGCAATTGTCCTACGAAATCATCATGATTGACGACGGCAGCACCGATCAGTCCTGGAACAAGATTGAGGAATTGAAATCCCAATTCCCCATTCGCGCCATTCGCTTTGCAGTGAATTACGGAAAAAGCGCTGCCTTGCATGTGGGCTTCCAACGGGCCAAAGGGCAGGTGGTCATCACCATGGATGCGGATCTTCAAGATTCACCCGACGAGATTCCTGAGTTGTACCAAATGATCACCGAACAAGGTTTTGATTTGGTCAGCGGCTACAAGAAAAAAAGACACGACCCCCTCAGCAAAACCATTCCCACCAAATTGTACAATTGGGCCACCCGCAAAATGAGTGGTATTGAATTGAATGATTTCAACTGCGGACTCAAAGCCTACCGAAACAAGGTGGTCAAGCGCATTGAGGTATACGGTGAAATGCACCGATACATCCCCATTCTCGCACACCGTGCAGGTTTCAAGAAGATTGGCGAAAAAGTAGTACAACATTATCCTAGAAAACATGGGGTATCCAAATTCGGTTGGGAGCGTTTCATCAATGGATTCCTGGATTTACAATCCATCGTTTTCATCTCTCGTTTTGGAAAAAAACCCATGCACTTTTTCGGTACATTGGGTAGTGTTGTTTTCATGATTGGATTATTGTCCTTCCTTTGGTTGGGAGGCAACAAGATGTATTGCTTGATACAAGACATTCCAGAGAAAAACATTGCTGATCAATCCGCTTTTTACTTGGCACTGACCAGCATGATCATCGGAACACAATTGTTTTTGGCCGGATTCCTGGGCGAACTCATTGCGCGCAATGCCAGTCACCGCAACGAATATTCCATCGATCAAGAAATTTAACCATGGCCAGCAACAGTTGGGGAAAACATTTTCGACTCACCACCTTTGGTGAATCACACGGCCCTGCAATCGGTGGAATCATCGATGGTTGTCCAAGCAATGTTGTGTTGGATCTATCCGCCATTCAAAAGCAATTGAATCGCCGAAAGCCCAATCAAAACGAATGGGTGACACCCAGAAACGAAAATGACGAAGTTCAATTTCTTTCGGGAATTTTTGAAGGAAAAACAACGGGAGCTCCCATTGGTTTTGTCATTTATAACAACGACCAAAAATCGAAAGATTACGATGCGGTAAAAGATGCATACCGCCCCGGACATGCTGACTTTGTTTACCAAGAAAAATATGGACACCGCGACCACCGCGGCGGCGGAAGGTCCTCAGCCAGAGAAACAGCATGCCGCGTGGTAGCCGGAGAAATTGCCCGACAATTGATGGACGACTTGAAGATAAAAGCGCATGCCTATGTCAGCAGCATCAAGGACATCTGCGTTCCCAAAAGTTATCCCTACCTCAATCTGTCCACCATTGATGACAGCCCAGTTCGTTGTCCTGATTCGGAGACAAGTGAAAGAATGAAGTCATTGATAGAAACCGCCAAGGAACAAAAAGACAGCTTGGGTGGCATCATCACTTGCGTGGTCGAAAATGTTCCTTTGGGATGGGGCTCACCCATCTATGAGAAACTCAACGCACAATTGGCGCACAGCATCTTTTCCTTGAACGCCGTCAAAGGATTCGAAATGGGAGATGGTTTTTCGAGCACACTCAAATGGGGCAGTCAAAACAACGACGCCGTGCAAGGAGGAACCAATCATGATGGAGGCATTACGGCTGGCATATCCAACGGCAAAGACATTTGGTTCAAAGTGGCCTTCAAACCCACCAGCTCAATCGGACAAATACAAGAGACCATCAACCAAATGGGAGAATCCATTCAATTGAATTTGGAAGGAAGACATGATCCCTGTGTTGTGATCCGCGCTGTGCCAATCATAGAAGCCATTGCATACTTTACATTGTACAACAGTTATTTAGAAAATAAAATAGAAACTCAATGAAAAAAGCACTCAAAATCACAGGAATTGTTCTTGGAAGCATCATTCTTTTATTGGCCATTTTACCCTTTGCCTTTGAAGGAAAAATTTACGATACCATCCAAAAGAAAGCCAATGAAAACCTGAACGCTACACTTTCATTTAGTGATGTCGACTTGAGTTTGCTGCGCAACTTCCCCAACCTTAGGGTGAGTATAGAAGATTTAAAAGTAGTCAACAAAGCGCCCTTTGATGGCGTAACCATGGCCAATATCAAAGAGATGTCGGTTGTCATCAATGTCAAAAGTTTGTTCACCGATGAAATTGAAATCCGTCAAATTCTACTGGACGCTCCCAATTTGGATGTGCGTGTAATGGCCGATGGAACCGCCAACTACGACATTGCCATTCCAGATTCGGCCAAGCCAGAACCAGAGGAACCATCCAATCCCATCAAGCTTTCTCTAAAAAGATACGCCATAGAGGCTGGCAACATCCGCTATGATGATAAGAGCTTGGCGATGGTGATGGACTTCAAGAACCTGAACCACGAAGGAAGCGGCGATTTTGCGGATGAAGTTTTTACGCTAAGCACCATCACTAGAGCGGACAAAGGAACTTTTTGGTTTGATGGTGTAACCTATGCCAACGAAGCCAATACGGAAATCAAGGCTGACTTGGCCATGGATTTGGGCAAGATGCGTTTTGAATTCAAAGACAACGAAGTAAGATTAAACCAATTGTACTTGCAAGCCAATGGATGGGTATTGATGCCGGAAGAAGACATTGACATGGACATTCAATTCGGCGCAACCAAAACCGAATTCAAAAACCTATTGTCGATGGTCCCAATGGAATTCGCGAAAGATCTTGAAGGAGTTGATGCCACAGGAAAAATTGGATTGAACGGTTTTGTCAAAGGAACTTACAATGACAAGAGTATGCCGAGCATTGGCTTAAAAGTCAACATCGAAAATGGCCGTTTCAAATATCCTGATTTGCCCAAGAGTGTGGATGATGTGCACGTGGATTTGAATGTTTTTGCCGACATGAACAATGAAGACAACACCACCATTGACTTGAACAAATGCCAATTGAAAATTGCATCTAATCCCATTGACATGGTATTGCATTTGAAAACACCTGAAAGCAATCCATTCATTGATTTCAAAGGAAAACTCAACATTGATTTGGCCACTTTGAAAGATGTTATCCCCATTGGCAAAGAAGAAAAAATCACCGGAATCATAGATGCGGACATGCTCTTTAAAGGAAACGTCAACGGCGCTGAATCAGGTAATTTCGAGGGATTGCAGGCAGAAGGAAAACTCAATTTGAAAAACTTTGATTACGAAAGTGATTCATTGCCTTATGACATATTCATCCAAGACATGGCCTTGAATTTCACCCCACAGCAAGCCAATCTTTCGAATCTTTCCATCACCGTAGGAAAAAGTAAAATGATGATGAATGGCGGATTGACCCACTACTTGGAATATGCCATCAAAGATGAAAAATTGGTGGGCGTTTTGAATTTCGAAAGTCCTGAAATCAATGTAAACGATTTCATGGGAAGTCCTGAAGCTACAACAGAAACAACAAAAGCTGCTCCTGAAGCGAATGCAACCAATGCACCAGCTGACACAGCATCATCAGTCGTTGTATTGCCGAACAACATCGATTTTACTTTGAATGCCAAAGTTCAAAAATTGAAATATGACAATGCAGATTTCACCAACGTAAATGGACAGGTTCGTTTGGCAGATGGCAAAGCGATGATGAAAGATTTGAAATTGAATGGACTCGGTGGAAGCCTTGCTGTGAATGGTGAATATGACGGAGGAGATGGCACAAGACCCTCGATGAACATGAACATTGATATGAAAGAAGTAGATATCAAAACTACGACCACCACCTTTGTCACACTCGAAAAATGGGCAAAGGTTGCTAAAAGCTGTGCAGGTAAAATCTCCATGAACATGGATTTGAAAACACTCTTGGATCAACAGATGATGCCTATCAATGCTAGTGTTGACGCACGAGGAAGTTTAAAAACCAATCAAGTGGTTTTGACTGGATATGTACCTATGGTTAAATTGGCAGAAAAGACAGGACTGGACAAATGGAAACAACCTGTCAACATCAAAGACGTGAACGTCAACTTTACCATTCAACAAGGTATCATTAAAGTACAACCTTTCACCGTCAAAGTGGACGACATTCCTGTGAAGATGGAAGGACAAGCAACATTGGATCAAAAAATTGATTACACCCTGGAGACGGATGTTCCATTTGATAAGTTCCCATCCGGTTTGGTGAATCAAGCCAACAGTTTTGTTGGACAAATCAACCAGAAATTGGGAACCCAATTAAAGCCAGGAAACAAAATCAATTTAATTGCCCGAATCACAGGTGATGTAAGCAACCCTGATGTCAAAGTAACCAGTAAAGCATTGGGTGAAGAGGCTGTTCAAGATTTGAAAGAACAAGCAATTCAATTGGTGAAAGAAGAAGCGGTGAAACAAGTTACCGAATTGAAAAATGACGCTTTGGAAAAAGCCAAAGCGGAGAAAGAGAAATTGGTACAAGAGGCAATCAAGCAAGCAGAAAAAATCAAAGCGGAGGCACGTGTTGCTGCGGAAAAAGTAAAAAGTCAAGCCTACGCAGAAGCCGATAAAATGGCCAACAAAGGGGGTAACTTTATAGAGAAAGCGGCCAATAAGAAGGTGGCTGAAGAAATGAAGAAGAGCGCTGATAAGGCTTATGCCAAATCAATAGCCGAGGCCGATAAAAAAGCAGATCAATTGGTGAAGGATGCCAATGCAAAGGGTGATCAACTGATTCAAAAAGCCAACGAATCCGGTGATAAACAGATCAACAAAATCAAGTAAACAACATTCCTCTCATTTGAAAAAGGCTATCCTGATAGATAGCCTTTTTTTTAATCCTTGTCGTAATCAAAATCCCCCTCTTTAAGAGGTCTTGTATTTCTTCGGGCAATCTGATAATCTTGGAATCGGTCTTTGACAAAAACCAGGAATTCATATTGAGAACTGGACTTCATGAATTCATCAGAGACATTGAGGTAAGAAATGAAATCATCAAAATCCTCAGTGCTCAACTCAATGATTTTGTAATCGACATAAATGGTAAATAGCTCCTTAAGCAAATCCCTTCTGCGATCATCATTCTCCAACTTGGCAACAATGCGCTTACTCTCTTCTTTCCTACTTAATTGTTGGTACAAGAAGGTAATGGGACTTGACACTGCATTGATTCCTGACAGCATATAATCATTTTCATTGTACCCAAGAGATTGAATATCTTTTTGGATGTCTTCCAGATCTCTGGGCGCAAAAATGTTCAGTGTCGCATAACTATAGGTGCGTTCATTGAGAAAAACCTTGGGATAATACACCGTTCGTAGAACAGAATCCTTGAAACAAATTTGACGGGCGTAATAACCCAAGCAGGTGATGGTCAAGGTATCGGACTTGTTGCATTCAATAACAAAACTGCCATCGGGTGATCCAAACGCTCCCTTCTTGGTTCGCGTATTAAGGACAATAGAATTGGGCACCGGCTGACCGCGTTCCTCCAATACTTTACCTTTTACACGAATGATTCCTTCCTGCGCATATCCATTGCACACCAGAGAAACGAACAATAACAATCCCAACCCTCTCATAAAACAAAAATGCATCATTCTCACCATGAAGCGACGGAATTGTGTTTTTTTTCGAAGCCAAGTATGAATGTGTTCAAAATACACTTTGTTATATTTGTTGGAAACTAAACAGAAGACATGAAAAAACTTTTGATCATTTTATGCTTGGCCATTGCCCAAGGACTATTTGCTGTCAATATCACTTTTCAAGTGAACATGGCCCAACAAACTGTGTCTGCTAACGGCGTATTTGTTGCTGGATCATTTCAAGGATGGAATTCAACAGCCAGTCCGATGCAGGACTCTGATGGAGATCTTGTTTACACATTTACGGCAGATATTGCGGCAGGAACAGCCATTGAATACAAATTCATCAATGGCACTTCATGGGAGCAAGTACCTGCTGCATGCGGAGTGGGTGGATTCTCGAATCGTTCACTGAATGTGCCCAATTCTGATCAAGTATTGAATCCAGTTTGCTTCAATGCATGCGCCAATTGCGTGGTGGTCACTATGCTACCCGTCACTTTTCAAGTCAACATGAATGGACAAACCATTGATCCCAACGGAGTTCACCTCGGTGGAAGTTTTCAAGGTTGGAATGCCAGTGGAACGCCAATGAGCGACAGTAATTCAGATGGAATTTATGAAGCGACCGTCAATTTAGTAGAAGGAGACATCGTGAATTACAAGTTCATCAATGGCAATGCTTGGACAGGGGCGGAAGCTGTTCCATCCGCTTGCGGAGTAGGAGATGGATTTGGAGGTTTCAATCGTTCATACGTTGTATCCAATACCAACCCCACCATTGTTTGTTTTGGACAATGTGAGAATTGTCAAACACCGGGTTGCATGGACAATGCTGCATGTAACTTCAACGCCAATGCCACAACTGATGATGGAAGTTGTTTGGTGATTGGAACAGCCTGTGATGATGGAGACAGCAGCACTGCGAATGATCTTGTTCAAAATGATTGTACTTGTTCTGGAACGCCTGCCATCCCAACGATGGTTATTTTCCAAGTTGACATGACCAATGAAATGGTTGATGCAACAGGAGTTTTTGTCGCAGGCAGTTTCAACGCTTGGGATGCAACAGCAACTCAAATGTCCGAGTTTCAACCTGGACAATACCAAGCCGTGGCCTTTGTATTTCCTGGCGAAACAGTATCCTACAAATTCATCAATGGTGCTGATTGGCTGGGTGTTGAATCTGTGCCCACCACTTGCGGGATCGACGATGGTTCGGGCAATATCAACAGAAATCTTTCGGTAGGAACTATAGCCATTACCACTCCCATGGTTTGTTTCTCATCTTGCGAGGCTTGTATTCCCATTAACGTGTCATCAGTTACTTTCACTGTGGACATGACCAACGAGACTGTGAGTCCCAATGGCGTGCACATTGCGGGAAGTTTCCAAAACTGGGATGCAGCTGCTACTCCCATGACCAACAGCGGTAACGGTCTTTACACCTACACCACCAATATTCCCACAGGTACCACCATCCAATACAAATTCATCAATGGCAATGATTGGACGGGTGCAGAAGAAGTGGCCTTTGCTTGTGCATTCAATGATGGAACGGGGAACTACAATCGTTCACACAATGTTGTGCCAGGAAACAACAACATTGGACCTGTTTGTTTTACGCAATGCGAAGCTTGTCAACCCACTGCAATAGTGGTTTTGCGCGTTGATATGACAGATGAATCAGTGAGCCCAAATGGAGTTTATTTCACCACACAATTGGACAATTACAATCCAACCGCACATGCGATGAATGACTTGGGAGGTGGCATTTGGGAAGGCTCCATTAACGTCCCTGCCAATAGCGATCTCTTCTATCGTTTCATCAATGGGAATACGGTAGATGGATTTGAAATGGTACCCAATACATGCGGTGCACTTGACAATGCCGAATTGCAACGATTTGTTGCCGTTGGTACTTCCAATATGATTGTGGAATCTGTTTGTTTTTCGGGTTGTGGAAATTGCATAGGAACCAGTGATGATGTAACCATCACCTTTCAAATGGACGCATCCAACATTGCAGTAAATGCCAATGGCATTCACATCGCCGGATCATTCCAAGGATGGGATGCAAGCACCACAGCCATGGCTGATATGGGCAATGGAATTTGGTCCTATTCGTTCACCACCAATCCCAACCAAACATTCCAATACAAATTCATCAATGGAAATGATTGGACGGGATCTGAAATTGTTCCTGCTGAATGCGGAATCGACAACGGATTGGGCGGATTCAACAGAGAAATTAGCATAGGAACCAGCAGCCAAACATTTACCGCGGTTTGTTTTAATGAATGCAATCCCTGCAATGTTGGAGTGAACGAGTCCTTGAACGCACTGGAAGTTTATCCCAATCCATTTGGTGATTTCATACAATTGAATGGTTCTGTGAACGGATCTTTAAAAATCTTTAATAGCATTGGACAATGCATCTACAGTGATAATGCAGCATACAGCCATCGCATCTCCACAGCTGAATGGCCAATGGGTATTTACACTCTGGTCAACAATCATCAGAAAAGAAAAATAATCAAACACTAAAACAGACAAAGGGCAGTTTTTTAACTGCCCTTTTTTGTCTTTAACCATTACTTTTGCCACATGAAAAACTTCCTACTGATCATCAGTTTAACCCTTTCCTTGAGTGGATGGGCACAAGGTTCTCAAGAGTCGTTGGACAAACAATTGATGTCCGACATAACAGTATTGACCTCAGATTCTTTGGAAGGTCGATTGGTAGGAACAGAAGGGGAAATCAAGGCATCGAAATTCATTGAGAAAAGAATGCAAACCATTGGCCTATCACCAAAAGGATTCGTGGGTTATATGCAATATTTTCAATTCACGCCCAAGGCTTCACCACATAAGATGACGAAAGAAGGAGAAACCACTTTGGGAACAGGATATGTCAAAGAACAGACGGGAAGAAATGTCATTGGATTTTGGGACCGCGGCTTTGATAAAACCATTGTCATTGGCGCTCACTATGATCACTTGGGATGGGGGGATGAAAACTCACTTTGGAGCGGCGAAAAAGGCATTCACCGTGGAGCAGATGACAACGCCAGTGGTGTGGCATCTATGCTTTGGATTGCCTCTTTCATCAAGCAACAACCAGACAATATTCTAGGAGATGCAAACTTCCTTTTCATCGCATTCAGTGGGGAGGAAAAAGGACTTTATGGTAGCAACTACTTTTGTAAAAATCCAACCATTGCCAAGGAGCAAATCAGTGCCATGTTCAACATGGACATGGTAGGTCGTCTGAAACCAGAAAGAACATTGGCGATTAATGGTGTGGGTACATCACCTTTTTGGACCAAAGCCATTAAGAGTCAAAACAAAAAACTTAAGAATAACAAATTTGAGTTGGTGCTTTCAACCAGTGGCATTGGGCCCAGCGATCAAACATCTTTTTACAACATTGGCATTCCTGCCATTCACTTCTTTACCGGACAACACGGTGAATACCACAAACCCACCGATATAGTAGATCTCATCAACACCAACGGTTTAAAGGATATTTCAAACTTCATTTCCCAGTTGGTCGTTCAATGTAGCCAACAGAACAAATTGACTTTTACAGCAACAAAAGATGAATCAAAGGATAGTGCAGCCAGCAATTTTAAAGTTACTCTTGGGGTTATGCCAGATTACTTGTACTCCGGCGTTGGGTTAAAACTGGACGGAACAAAGGAAGGTCGTCCAGGAGCCAAGGCTGGTTTAAAATCAGGTGATATTATAATACAAATGGGTAAGTTCGAAATCAAGGACATTTATGCATACATGAATGCTTTGGGCAACTTTAATCCCGGTGACAAAACAGAAGTTGTTTTCATCAGAGATGGCAAAAAACAAAAAGCTTCTGTAACTTTTGAATAGGTGTTTGAGCGCTGCGCAAAAACACATAGCAACAATTCCTAAAAAAAATTAAATTTGGTCATGGTTGATTTTTACGACATCCTTGATCAATTCATGTGCTGGAGTGAAGTTCTGCCCTTACTTATTCTATTTGGGTTTTTTCTTTTTTCTAAAAAACAGCCACCTATACGCTGGGTTCTTCTGGTAGCTACCGCTTTTCTAGGCGGTATCTATGAGTTCACCAGTAGTTATCTTCCAGAATACATTTCACTCTATTGGTATTACATATTCACCTTATTTGAGACATTGGGAATTACCATCTTTTTCGCGCCTTACACAAACAAAACATGGCGATGGGGCATCTACATTGCTTTTTGCATAGTCACCATTTTGCTATTTACCACAACCAGTGTTGAAGCCAATTATTACCATTTTGGTTGGGTATGCCTATTGGAACTGATTCTCACGCTGTTTGGTGTTTTTGCTTGGGGAAGGCAACGCTTTCAAAACATCGACTATCCTTCATTGTTTCATGACCCTGATTACTTCGTTATTATTGGATTGGTATTTTACCTCAGTGCATGCACACTCTATTACATACTCTATCCTTTGATGATTCAATTTCCCAATGACAATGCGCTATTCTACTGGATCATCCTACCAATAAGTATCATGATATACGGCGTTTCCCTCATGATTGGATCTTTTAGAATCATGAATAAAAAATAGCATGGAACAAACAAGGGACATACTCAACTTGTACTACTGGATTGGATTCTCGGCCTTATTCATCATGGTTAGCATCATTTTTTCCATGAGCTATTTTTACTACAAACTTTTATTTGACAAACAGCAACAATTCCAAGATCAGCTACTACAAGAAATTTTAAAATCAAAAGAAGAAGAGCAAATTCGAATTGCCAGAGAATTGCATGATGGAATTTTAGGTGATTTGGCGGCACTAAAAATATCCATTGATTTGCAAAAAAAAATATTACAACAGGGTGACGTTTCATTTTGGAAATCAACTGATGATCAATTGAAAAAAATCATCCAAGAGGTACGAACCATTTGCCATGATTTGGTTCCTCCAATGTTGGACACTGTAGGGCTCATCCCTGCTCTGCATGCCATAGTTGAGGAAAAAGCCAACAAAACAAACAAAAAAATCAGGCTGCATCTGCACTACATTCCAGAACTGAATGCTTTGGATGAATTGCATGTTTTCAGATTGATACAAGAATGGATCACCAATCACCTCAAGCACAATCAAGCAGATTTGTTCGACATTACTTTTTCTCATGAAAACAACCACACTTGGAAAATTACATTAGAAGACAACGGAACACCATTCCAATGGACGCAATTGTTGCATCAAGGTAAAGGATTGGGATGGAAAAACATGCACGCACGCATCCTCGCGCTCAATGGACAATTGGAGCAAACGCAAATTGTTAATGGAAATCAGTTGAACTTAATTATCCCTATAAGATGAAAAATATTGCCATTGTAGATGACCATACACTATTCCGTTCCTCCTTGGCCGCTTGGCTCAATCAAGACAATCGTTTCAATGTTGTTTTGGAGTGCGAGAATGGAAAAGAGTTAACCTTGTTCATGCCTCGCCATGAGGTGGATGTTGTCTTATTAGACATCCAAATGCCAGAAATGGATGGCGTAGAAACGTGCAAATGGTTGGTTCAACACTATCCAGGTGTTCGGATTCTTATTGTATCATTCATCAAGGATGTAGATGTCATTTACCAGATGATTAAACTCGGGGCACATGGATATTTTTCTAAAGAATCTGAATTGGATGAGCTTGCAGATGCAATTGTCTCTTCCGATTACGCCTCCTTCTTTTTCAATCACGGCATGCGCCACATCATTCAAGAGGCCAAAAAATGGGACAAGAAAAAATCTACAAACAATACTACTATTCAAGCTGCACAACCAACTGAGCAGTTGTTCACCAGCCGTGAATTGGAGATATTGGAATGGGTGAGCCATGGAATGAAGAGCACTGAAATTGCCGATAAATTGAGCATTGACACCCGCACAGTGGAAACCCACCGCCGAAACATCATTGAAAAAACACCTGCAAAAAATATGATTGGTGCTGTTTTATGGGCCATCAAAGAAGGATATATTCACAATCACTTTGAGTAATTAATCGCTAACGATCCAGCGAAAATTAGACCGAAAAACGCTGTTCCCATAACGCACCAAATAAATTCCTGGCTTGGGAACCTGCCCATGTATTCTGATACGCCCACCTTCCTGGACTGCTGAAATACCTTTGATCTCTTTCCCATTGGCATCAAATACAACCATCCACCAATCATTTCCCAAATAAGTTCCTGACTCGATAAAAACATCCTGCCCTGGAAGAGAAGGATTGGGAAACAACATATGACCTTGCGCTTCGAAATTCAATCCAACATTGAAAAGAAGTGATTCACCCGTTTTGTCTTGAGCTTGAGCACTGGTCAATGCATATAGCGCAAATAATAAAATCAACAAGGTATTTCTCATGGTTTAAAAATCTATCAACATGTTGAAATCTGCCTCAGTAATTTCACGGACTTCAATATATCTTTGAGAGGTATGATTTCAAGAAGCACCATAGACCTCATTTATCAAGCGGCATTGATTGAAGATGTTGTTGGAGAGTTTGTCGCTTTAAAGAAATCAGGGAAATCTTACAAAGGGCTTTCCCCCTTCAGCAGTGAAAGAACTCCGTCCTTTTATGTTGTTCCTACAAAGGGAATATACAAGGATTTCTCCTCAGGAAAAGGAGGCAATGTCGTGGATTTTCTGATGCAACATCAAAAGCTAACCTATCCGGAAGCGCTGAGGTGGTTGGCACAGAAATACAACATTCCCATTGAGGAAACGGAAGACAGTGAGCAACAAAAAGAAGAAAAATCTGAACGTGAGCAACTTTCTCGCGTTGTAGAATATGCCAATACATGGTTCCAAAGCCAATTGCATGAAACGGAAGCTGGACAAAATATTGGTTTGTCCTACTTTGAACAGAGAGGTTTTAGAAATGATACCCTTACCAAGTTTCAACTAGGTTTTGCTCCTGCAGGATGGGAAAATCTAAAGAAAGCTGCTTTGGCTGCGGGATACAACACCCAATACCTTGTCAAAGCAGGGCTTCTCAAAGAAAAAGAAAATGAGAATGCGGACCAAGAAGTTGAAAACAATGAACCCAACAGAACGTATGACGCATTCAGGGATAGGGTCATGTTTCCTATCCACTCAGAATCGGGAAAAGTAATTGCCTTTGCAGGACGAACGCTTCAGGCCGATTTAAAAGGGGCCAAATACATCAATAGTCCGGAAAGTGAGCTGTTTCACAAAAGTGATATTCTATATGGAATGCACTTGGCCAAGAATACCATCGTCAAAGAGAATGTATGCTATTTGGTGGAAGGTTATACTGATGTTATCTCGATGCACCAAGCGGGCGTATCCAATGTTGTCGCTTCATGTGGCACAAGCTTAACAGAAGGGCACATCAAAAAAATCATTCGCTACACCAAAAACATTACGGTACTTTTTGATGGCGATGCCGCAGGTATCAAAGCCAGTTTAAGAAGCATCGAGATGATCCTAAAACAAGGAATGAATGTACGTGTAGTACTCTTTCCGGATGGCGATGATCCAGACAGCTTTGCCAGAAAACATGACAGCGATTTCATTCAAGACTTCCTATCTAAAAATGCTACTGACTTTGTTCGTTTCAAAACCAATCTTCTGCTTGAAGAAGCGGGAAAAGATCCATTGAAGCGTGCAGAATTAATCAAGGACATTATCCTTTCCATCTCCATCATTCCTGATGTGATACAGAGAGAAGTGTACATTCAGGAGTGCAGTCAATTGCTCAATGTTTCCCAAGAGAGTTTGATTCTTCAATTGAATCAAACTTTAAGAAAACAAAAAGTTCCGGCGGCTGACCTCGCTCAGATTCAACAAGCAGATCCCGTTGCCAATCATGACCAAGGCAACACCATTCCCATTCCTGAATTCTACACCTACTACCAAGAAAGGGATATTGTCAGATTATTGCTCACTTACGGCGATTATGAGATACAGATCAATGTTGTCAATGAAAACAACGAGGAAATTCAAACAGGGGTTTCATTGGCGGAGTTTGTGATGACCAATATTGAGCAAGATCAATTGCAATTTGAAGAACCCCGGTACCGCGAGATCTACCGCCAATACACGCAATTCATACAAGAACTCACCTATCCCGAACTCAAACATTTCACCTACCACGACAACAATGAGATCAGCCAATCTGTAACAGATCTGATTGCATCGAAATATGAAATCAGCAAAAATTGGGCTGTTCACCACATTTACATAGAGACCGAAGAGAAAAACCTGAGAAAGGCTGCTTTGGACGCGGTAAACCGACTGAAACTGGCTAAAATAAAAAAGCTGCAAGATGAGATTGTTCAGCAAATTCAGGAGCAAATAGAACACACCGAAATGACCGACCAATTGCTTTCCGATAAAATAAAACTGGAAATGGCAAAAGCCAAATTGGCTGAATACTTTGGATCTGTTATTCTTTAATTGGCGCAATTCGCACCAACCAATTAGCGTTGTTCTTTACAACAACTACACTTACCTCCCTTGGATATATCAATGATTGCAAACCAAACTGAGATAAACCAGGATATTGCCCAAATCCTCCTTGAAAAACAGAAAATCTGCTATCCGAGAAGCCACTGAAGTCCGACTGCCAAGCCATCGTTGAAGTATCAGCGATGGCGCGATAAATAGACAAACTATCATCCGACACAAAAATTCTTTGTCCCCGTTTGGACATGTACTTTGGTACCAAAGGGAAAGCTGACTCAGCAAGACTCGGCATCCATTCGGGATGTTTCACAACAATTACCTTGGAGGAAGTGTCCTTCATAAAAGCCAACATAGCTTTCCAAGGATTCTTGGCATATACTTGACTACCCACCCAATGTTCACCGTCATAAGATTGAAATTTCCATTGGTCATTTTGCCAACTCACCCATGACTCCAATACATTGCACTGGCACAAAGTATCCAATGAAAACACACGTTTTTTCATTTCATCGCGCGCCAACAAAACACGAGGATCAGAACTCAACAATACCGAACTCAAAGCTCCCCCAACGATAGAATCTTCCATGAGAACCGCTTGGTGATTGGCAAGCCATTTGGCATCTTCAACAAAACCTACCCACTCCCCTTCGTTGTAATCCAATGCAATTTTTGATTCGGCAGATATTCCAACAAAACCGAAAGGAGCATTACCATCACATTTGGCCAAAATATTTCTCCATGATGCAATACTCTCTTCATCCAATAGTTTCCATCCTTGTGTGTTTATCGAATGACTGCTCCAAACCAAACAAGACCCCCATTGTAATAAATTAGGAATGCCGGACATCAAACGCTCCAACTGTTCCTCATTCCATCGATCTGGAACAGGCAAGAATAAATACCATCCGCCATCTTTCAATCGAACCCAATAAGCGCTTTGGCCATTCATCAGATCTTTTACTATTGGATTCTCCGTTTTCCATTTCATCCACAAATTCCAATCTGCGAAAAGTTCTTCATGCATGGGCAAACTATCTTGACGCAAATAGTTCAAAAAAACATTACCGTCATTGACCTTAATAACGCCATCCGCATCAGTTGTAAGATTCTCAATAGGATCCGATGTTGAACGGAGATACTTTTGAAAAACCCAGACATAATAAGCACAGGCACCCAAAATCAAAAAAACAAAAATCAATCGAAACAAAACCTTCCTTTGCATGATATAAAATTAGTGCTTTACATTTTCAAGATTGAAGACGTCTGATGGACTATTAAACAAGATTTTGTTGAGTATATTGGCCCATGCAAAAGGCAAACCTGATACTCATTCTTTTCCTTTTCTCGGTCTCAACTTGTATTGGTCAATCATTGATTTCCATTGAAGTCAAAGACACTCAATTTGACAACCCTTTGGCATTTGTTTTCATGTCAGATTCCCTCAGAACCAAAGGAGGACAGACAGACATTAATGGGAAAATACAAATGCAACTTTATCCTGGTGATTGTATTTATACACAACTTTATGGATACCAAGATCAAAAACATTTTTGGAAAGGTCAAAACCCTTGGATTCTGCATCTGGAAAGCAATCCACTGCTTTTAAACGAACTCATTGTCAAAGTAAAAGACGATCCTGCAATTGGTGTCATCGCCAAAAGCTTAAAAAATGCACCACTGAACAATCCTGTCGACCAAATAGACTTTCAATTTGAGCAATACTCCAAAATGATTGTTGATTTTGAGCGAATCAAAGGAAGTGAGCTCTCCAAAAAATTTGAAAACAAAAAGCTACTGCTTTCTGAAACAGTAAGTCTGCATCAACACAGAGCCCCTGATCAAAACAAAGAAACCATTTTGGCCAATCAAATGAGTGGATTTGAATTTCCACAAAGCACCATTATCGGTTCGCAATTGCAAAGTTTTTCAGCCTATGAAGCAGACTTTCAGATTTTTGATCGTGTTCTCATTTCACCCATGGGGCCTAGGGCTTTGGACCGCTATGAATACCGAATGCTGGATACTTTAAACAGCTCAACCGATTCCATCTTTGTCATTCAATTTCAACCCAAAAAAAGATTTCAATCTAACGGCATGACCGGCGTTATTCAAATCAAAACCCCCGAGTACGCGCTTGTTCTTTTATCAGCAGAACCTTATGAAAAGGAAAATTCTTTTTATATTAAAATACAACAAAAGCTAGAAAAGAAATACAACTTTTTTTTCCCGTTGGAAATGAATTCTTACTATAAACTCACCCAAAATACACCTCAAATTTTTGGAGAGATCCAGACCACATTCAATCACATAGACCTCAGAAATTTCACGGCCAAAGATTTTGATGCCGTAGAATTTGATTTTCCCGAATCCGCCAATGATGTTAATGAATCGTCCTGGGAAAAAATCAGGTATCAACCTTTGACAGAAGAAGAAAAAAACACCTATACTTTCATGGACAGCTTGGGCAAAGCCAACCATCTTGATGCCAAAGTTAATCGATTGACTAGCCTGCTCGAGGGGCAGGTAAAAATTGGAAAGCTGAATTGGGATTTGTTCCACTTGTATCGATTCAATCGCTTTGAAGGCAGCCGACTCGGTCTCTCACTCTCAACCAATGAAAAGTTTCACCCGCATTGGCAATTGGATGGACTGGCCGCCTATGGATTTCGAGATCATCAAAGCAAGTGGGGACTGGGCGCTGTATGGAAGTCAACCGACAACCGCATTCAATTTAGAATGGGATACACGGATGATGTTCAAGAGAGTGGAAGCAATCCTATTCCGCAGGACCGAAAAAACATCAGCCAACAAGTCTACGAATTTTTCATTACCAAAATGGATTATGTCAAAGGATACAACTTTGATGTTCAATTTCCTTTGGCCAATTCCGTTCAACTGCGCTACATCCAATCTCATTTGAACAAAACTCCACATCCAAGCTTTTCGTTTTCTCAGGAAAACGCTCAATACCAATTGACATCCAATAAAATTTACTTGCGTTGGTCTCCAGGAGAAAAAAGAAGAAGAATATTGGGAAAAGAAATCACTCTGACCGGATATTGGCCAATATTTCAATGGGGGTATACATCAGGCACCATCAATCAAAATCAAAACTTCATCCGACAGCAATTCGAGGTAGAGAAAACTTTTCACTCTGCCTATTGGGGAGATTTAAAAATCAAAGGCGAATGGGGAAAGAACATTCACGCACTGCCTTTCAATGAGCTCAGCGCACTAAGGGGGTCTTGGAACAATGACATCAAGATAAACCTGTCTGTCCCATCTACTTTTGAAACAGCGCTCAACAATGCCTGGTACGCTAGGACCTACACCCATTTTTATCTGCGGTACAAATGGAAAACTCCGCTTTATCAACTTCCACAATCAGCCCCAAAAATAACCACCATATTCAATGCTGGTTGGGGACGATTGAGTGCGTTGGATCAAGCTATCGAGGGTGTGCGCGACTATCCCAAAGGTTTCTATGAAACTGGAATAGCTGTCAATGATCTGTTGATTTCTTCCAGTGGTGGTTTAGGGATAGGATGCTACACCAGACTGGGCCAATACAGCGAAATATCATTTCAAAAAAATATCGTTTTCAAAATCGCCACCAATTTCTTGTTTTAATCCTGCCTTTTATCCATTGGTTTGAGGAATCCTTTTGTATCTTTCCATCGTGGAAATTTTTGATTTTATTGGAAGTCTTTTCAATCCTGAAAGTATCATCCATTTCGGAGGTATAGCCTTGTTGCTGGTCATCATCTTCGCTGAAAACGGTTTAATCATCGGTTTTTTCCTTCCCGGTGATTCGCTGCTTTTTCTATCAGGTTTAATTTGTGCTACGCAGCCCGAACTGCTGGGTGTGCCGGTTGAACAACTCATGTTATACCTTTTCATCTTTGCCTGCTTAGGGAGTACGTTTGGATATTGGTTCGGTTATCACTTTGGCAAAAAAGCACTGGATCGTAAAGAAACTTGGTGGTTTAAAAAGAAATATGTTGACATGACCACCGACTTTTATCACAGACATGGTGGAAAGACATTGATCCTTGGACGTTACCTTCCCATCATCCGCACCTTTGCTCCGATCTTGGCAGGAGTAATCAAGGTGAAATTCAAAACCTTCATGTTCTATAACATACTAGGAGGAGCAATGTGGATTGGAACAATCACCTCTGCAGGTTATTACCTGGGACAATTTGAATTCATCAAAAACAACATTGATCTGATTATTCTAGGTTTTGTTGTGGTGACAACGGGTGTATTGGCCAATACCTACATCCGACAGAAAAGAAGAAAAAACATTCAGCAAGATTCTCAATCATGAAATTTGGAACCAAGGCCATACATGCTGGCCAAAAGCCTGACCCCACAACCGGGGCCATAATGACACCCATTTATCAAACTTCAACCTACGTGCAGTCTGCCCCTGGTCAGCACAAGGGCTATGCCTATGCAAGAGGAAAAAATCCAACAAGAGTGGCTTTGGAAGATTGTTTGGCTGCATTGGAAAATGCCAAGCATGGTCTATGCTTCTCAAGTGGAATGGGAGCTGCAGATGCCATCATCAAATTATTGCAACCCGGTGACGAAGTAATTGCTTCAGATGACTTGTATGGCGGGAGCTACCGCATGTTCACAAAAGTTTTTGCCAAATACGGCATTACTTTTCATTTTGTAGACATGCATGATGAGGTTGCCATAAAAAACAAAATCAATACCCAAACAAAAATGATTTGGGTAGAAACACCAACCAATCCGATGATGAAAATCATTGACATCAAAAGAATGGTTGAGTTGGCGAAAATACATGAATGCGTTTGCGTCATTGACAACACTTTCGCTTCACCTTATCTTCAAAATCCTTTGGATATGGGTGCGGATATTGTGATGCACTCTGCTACAAAATATTTGGGTGGACACAGTGATGTTGTCATGGGCGCTCTTTGCACCAATGATGACAGTTTACATGAACAATTGGCTTTCATCGCCAATTCTTGTGGCGCCACACCGGGACCTCAAGACAGCTTCTTGGTATTGCGAGGATTGAAGACCTTGCACATCCGTATGGAGAGACATTGTGCTAACGGTAAAGCAGTTGCTCACTTCCTTCAAAATCATCCGAAGGTTGAAAAAGTATATTGGCCAGGATTTGAAAGCCATCCATATCATGAGGTGGCAAAAAGTCAAATGAAGGATTTTGGCGGAATGATTTCTTTCAGTTTAAAGAATGATTCTTTTGAGCAAGCTTCCGTTTTGGCCTGCGCAACTGAAGTATTTTCTCTGGCTGAATCTCTAGGAGGTGTTGAGTCCTTGATTGGACATCCAGCGAGCATGACCCATGCTTCGATTCCCAGAGAAGAGCGAATCAAAACAGGTATTACAGATTCTTTGTTGCGATTGAGTGTCGGGATTGAAGATGAAGAAGATTTGATTGAGGATTTAAAACAAGCACTCGACAA
>CANEVR010000056.1 GCA_947442505.1 Flavobacteriales bacterium
CCTAATGTTTCAGCCCATCAAAGGAGGGAAATACTCAAGCAAATGGTCGACTATCTTTTTATAAAAAGCGACAAAGTATCACCCATCAAATCCCTTGAAATCTTCTATGAGCTTTTTCATCTTTAGTGACTAAATTTACCGCATGCAGTATTCCTTCCAAACGGTTATTGGACAAGAGGTGGTGAAAGAGCGTTTGCTTCGCAGCCAACAAGAGGGCAGGGTGCCTCATGCGCTATTGTTCAATGGTGGTGAAGGTCATGGCGGTTTGACTTTGGCCATGGCCATGAGCAGTTACTTATTGTGTGAAAATCCAACAAGCACAGACTCTTGTGGCCAATGCAGATCCTGCAAATCCATCCAAAGTTTGCAACATCCCGACCTCCATTTCAGCTTTCCTTTTTTCAATAAATCGAGCAGTGGAAGTGAAAGCACATTATCCGATGATTTTGCAGAAGATTGGAGAAATTGCCTATTGGAACACACTTACTTCAACACTGATCACTGGATCAGCAAAATCACCAAGGAAAACAAAACATTGTTTTTTCCAGTAGCAGAAGCCAATAACATAGCGAGAAAAGTTTCCTTAAAGGCTTTTTATGGTGGGCTAAAAATTATGGTTATTTGGATGGCTGAGTTAATCAAAGAAGACACAGCCAATAAACTACTCAAACTTTTAGAAGAACCACCTTCCAATACGCTGTTCATCTTGGTAACTGAAAACATGGAAATGATGCTTCCTACAGTGTTATCAAGGGTTCAGAGTATACAAGTTCCCAAAATTGAGGATCAAAAGATATTTGACTTTTTAACCCAGAATCAAATCCCCCAAGATAGGGCCACAATGTCAACCACCTATGCCAATGGCAACTTGTGGAAAGCCATGCTTTTTGCTCTAAATGACAACTTCAATCAAGGGCTTGATGATACCTTTCAACAATGGATGAGGCTTTGTTACAAAAAAGATTTGCTTGGTCTCACTGATTTGTCTGTCACCTTCCATGGATGGGGACGAGAAGTGCAGAAGCATTTTTTTGAATACGCACTAGAGCAAGTAAGACAAAATCTGATGCGCAATTATGTGGGTGATGCTCTGGAGCAGATGACCCCAGGCGAGAAAGCTTTTGCAGACAAATTCTCCAAATTCATCAACCACTTCAACATAGAAGACTTGATGACGGAACTGACCGACGCCAGCTACCACATCGGCAGAAACCTCAATGCCAAATTGCTCTTTACCCATCTGTCCATAAAGGTCCATCACTTGTTGAGAAGGAATAGCTACGGCCGTTGATTCTATCTTTTGTTTTCATTACCTTTGACCAACTACTTCAAATGGTAGTGGCTTTGTGATATGGGATGTAGTTCTTGTTCGACTGGAAAAAATGGCCTGCCAGCAGGCTGCAATAATAATGGTGCTTGTGGTACTTGTGGTTGTGGAGATAAAATGAACGTTTTCGATTGGTTGACAGGAATTCCCTTGCCGGCCGGTCAAAAACCTTTTGATATTGTTGAAGTACGATTCAAAAACGGTCGTAAAACCTTCTTTAGAAATAGTCAATTGGAGCTCTACACAGGAGATGTGGTGGCTGTTGATATGGCCCCTGGTCACGATGTGGGTATCATATCGCTAACTGGAGAATTGGTTAAGATTCAGTTGAAAAGAAAAGATGTTAAGGACAACTACGAACTGAAAAAAGTATTGAGAAAAGCCTCTCAGGAGGACATCGCCAAATGGCAAAGCTTCAGATCATTGGAAAATGAAACCATGATGGGAGCTCGAGAAATTGCCAAGTCCCTGAACCTTCAAATGAAAATCAGCGATGTTGAATACCAAGGAGATGGAGCCAAAGCTACTTTCTTTTACACTGCAGAGGACCGTGTTGATTTCCGCGAATTGATCAGAAAATTGGCTGAACGATTCAAGGTCAAAGTGGAAATGAAACAAATTGGCTACCGCGCTGAAGCTGGAAGATTGGGAGGAATTGGCAGCTGTGGTCGTGAATTGTGCTGTAGCACTTGGCTCACCGACTTCCGCGCAGTATCCACCAGTGCGGCCCGCTATCAACAATTGTCATTAAACCCTACCAAATTGGCAGGGCAATGTGGAAAGTTAAAATGTTGCTTGAACTATGAGTTGGATCAATACGTCGAGGCCGTAAAAGACCTACCACCCACGCACGTAAAATTGCGTCTTCCAAAAGGAACCGCTTATCATTTCAAAACAGACATTTTCAAAAAAGTCATTTACTATACACTAGAAAATGAACCGGGTTCCGCTCCTTTTGCATTGAGCACCCAAATGGTGTTTGACATTATCGAGAAAAACAAAAAAGGACAAGACGTAGTTATCAATGAAAGCGTTTACTTGTCCGATAAGGAAAAAGAAAAAGAAGAGGAAGTTGGATTTGCTCAAGTAGTGGGCCAAGACAGCCTTACGCGTTTTGACAAAAGCAAAAACAAGAAAAAACCTTTTGTCAAAAACAACAACAGGCCTCAGCAAGGAAATCAGAAAACACAAGGAGGCAATCGTCCTCAAAATAACGGACCAAAACCGCAAAATGCAGGTCCTAAAAAAGAAAATACCGGTCCCGCAACTGAAGGGGCTAAACCCAATCCTCCCAAAAAGAAACATGTTCCGTTTAAAAAGGACAATAACAAACCGAGCTCTCCTTCAAAACCCAACAATGAATAAATTTTTCTTCCTTCTACTCACAGCAGTGATGGTTGGTTTTATTTCTTGCAACCAAGGATTGGTCTTTGAAAAAAGTCAGGAAATACCCAATGCAACCTGGGACATGAACGCACCCGTGAGCTTTGAATTTGACATCAATGACACTGTTTCTTTGCACAATTTTTACGTTACCCTAAGGAATCAAGAACGCTATGCCTTTTCCAATATTTTCCTTTTTGTTTCCCTTGAATTTCCCAATGGTAAATTGAACATTGACACCTTAAATTGTCCGTTGGCTGACGCTGAGGGAAGATGGTATGGCAGTGGTTTGGGTGACTTATATGACAACAGAATCATCTTCAAGGAAAGAAGAAAATTCCCTATGGCAGGACACTACCGTGTGAGCATTCAGCAAGCCATGCGCATGGATCAATTGGAAGGAATCGCTGATGTTGGATTCCGGTTGAGTAAACTAGATTAGATTGCTCAACTTCTCCGCTGCGGCAGGTTTGAGCATGGATTGATTTTTATTGGCCAATTGACCACAAGCTGCGTCAATGTCCTTTCCTCTTGATCTTCTCAAATTAACCACCATGTTTCTCTCCAAAAGATATTGGGTAAAAGCTTTTAGTCGCTCTTCCGTTGTTTGCTGGTACTCACCTCCAACAATGGGATTGTATTCGATAACATTAATCTTTACAGGAAGCTGTTTACAGTATGCGGCAAGCGCCTTGGCATCCTCGATGCTATCATTAAAATCCTTAAAAATGATATATTCAAAAGTCACGCGTGACCCTGTTTTTTCATAAAAATACCTCAATGAATTGGCCAATGCTTCAAGGTTATTGGTCTCATTGATCTCCATGATTTTATCCCGTTTGTCATCTGTTGCTGCATGAAGAGAAACAGCCAAATGGAACTTCACTGCATCATCCCCCAGCTTGGCAATCATCTTGGCCACACCAGCTGTGCTTACCGTTATGCGTTGCGCCGACATGCCCAATCCTTTTTGAGAAGTAATGTGATCGATGGATTGCAAAACATTCTTGTAATTCAGAAGCGGCTCTCCCATGCCCATGTAAACAATATTGGACAATGGAATTTGGTACCGTCTCTCGGCTTCCATTTTCAAATCATACACTTGATCAAAAATCTCACCGGCAGTGAGATTGCGCATCATCTTTAACCGCCCCGTTGCGCAAAAAGCGCAGGACAAACTGCAACCAACTTGAGATGAAATGCAAGCCGTCATTCTTTTGGGTGTTGGAATCAACACTCCCTCGACAACCTTGTCACTGTCTACTCCGTAAATACATTTTATCGTGCCGTCAGAACTGATCTGTTCCGATTTCCGAATGGCGTTAGGAAATGAAAAATTGTCATTCAGCAATGATCTCAAATCCACCGATAAGTTGGACATTTGATCAAAGTCTGTGGCCCCTTTCTTCCACAACCACTCCTGAACCTGTTGTGCCCTGAATTTCTTTTCCCCGTGTTCAAGCAACCACGCTGTTAGTTCATCATTGGTCAATGAACGCAAATCCTTCAAGACCCCCATTACACTTGTTTTTTAAACACAAAACGATACTTAACCACTTGGCCTACCGCTTTGTGGGAAGTCTGATTGTAATCCTTTAATTTGGTCAAAACATATTTGGCCAACTCTTCATTGGTGGCGGCCATATTGACCACTTTCCAATTTCCTTTATCATCCACCTTCATCACTACTTCTACCACACCTTCTTGATTCTTATATTTGAGTTGCTTGGTGACGGGTTTTTGAACTTCGTCAGGATTTCCTTCTCCCTCTTCCCCTCCATCAAACAATCCCTCCGTGGAGGCAATGACACCAACAACCATCGATTTAACAGAAGTATATACGGCACAGCCTTTCTCCACATGATCGGTAACTACCTTACCTGAACAACTGGACAAAACCAATAAAGCCGCCAAAATTCCAAAAAATCTCATTGCTACAAATTTCATCTCTTTTTTTCATTAACGTTAAAAAAAGTTTTACTATTTCCTCGATTAACGTATTTTAATGCTAGACAAAGCTATTATCATTCCAAAAAACCTTTCTTTGCCAATATGGCAACCAAATCTATTATTGTAGGACTTATTATCAGTTCTTTACCCTTGTTGGGATGGTCTCAAAAAGTTAATCACAGTTTTACCCATTGGTCAGGTGTGGAATTGGGATTTCCCACACTCACGCACCGCGGTGGTGAAATGTTGTCCGATGAACATGCGCTAAAAACCGATGACAAAAATTCCATTTCAATCCGATTCAATTTCTTTGAGAAAAAATGGACCAATACTGCATCCGGAACAGGATTCCTGACCGGATTGTCTTTTGGAATGGATTCCTATGATTGGAAAAGCAACATCGCGTTAAAAAACAACGGAGATCTTTCTGAAAACCAATTGCAATTCATTGAGAATACTGATGAAAACTACAAATTCAATCAGCTTAATGTGGTAAAAGCGTCAGTTCCTTTGCTTTTAGAAATCAACCTATCCGCCAATCAGAGAAAACACTTCCACATCTCATCTGGCGTAATTGCACATGTTCATCTATCTCACGACCAATTCTTTCTTTATAACAATGAAGATGGTCGATTTCAAAACTACAGAAAGCAAGATGTTGGGGTTCAAAGATTCTCTGTCGATCATACCGTTCGTCTTGGATTTGGGAAATATACCTTTTTCTTGACCCAAGGCATTACACCGCTTTTCAAGGAATCTTCCATCAAAAACATCTACGCAGCTTCATTTGGATTTTCCATCATTCCCTTTGATTCAAAATCAGAAGAGACCAAGAAAAAATACAACATCAAGGAACGTTGGAAAATTTAACCCTTGATGGTTTGTAACCTTTGATCTTTGGTTTTGTTGTTTGAAATTCTGCGGTATATTTGAAGAATGCGGAATTTATTTTTGATAATTTCTATTTTCACCTTGTCCTCCATTTCATGGGGTCAAAAATTGGTAGATTATCAAACGCTTTACGCGCAAGAAAAATATTCCCAAGTAGCCAAAGATGTTGATTCCCTCTTCAAGTGTTGCCATACTCAATTGGGCGGACAAGTGGATGAATGGTATCTTCTATTGGCCAATGCCCAAATGAAAATAGGCAAATTCAGTGAAGCCAAATCACGGTATGAGTCCATTTCATACCACAGTGAGACTTACCCATTGTATTACGGAATCTGCCTACTCAAAAACCAACTTTTTGAATTGGCATTTGCGCAATTGAATGATTACTTTCTAAATCATAGTGAAGAATACAAAGCCATCTATTGGCTCGGTGAGTGTTACTATTACATGCAAAAACCCAAAGAGGCCTTGCGTGTTTTACAAAAAGCAGTAGACTCTTTCCCAGATGACCCGGACGCCTTTTACTTAATGGGCATCATTCACACAGAAAAAGGAGACTACGAAAAAGCATTCATCTATTTTCAAGCAGCCTACGATACACGCAATACATTGTTGGACGCTAAATTCAACATGGGATTAACAAAATTCTACGCACAGCAATTAGAGTCCGCTGAAGAAATTTTATCTGAATTGGCGCTTGAAAAAACGCCACTTCTTCCAGAAGTACTGGCATTATTGGGTGAAATTCGTTATCGATTGCATGACGAAGAAGGAGCTTGTGAATATTGGAAAGAAGCCATCAATTATGGCAATGAGGAGTCCAAAGAAAACCATCAAAAGGTTTGTTTCGATAAAAAGGGAAGTCCCAAATTCAAGAAAAAGAGCTTTGTCTCTTTCTAGTATTCATCATTTCAATCCCAACACTTCTTGCCAATTGGCTCTGATGTTGAGTTCTTTTGAACGATAAATCACCTTTTCTGCTTTGTGGCCTTTCAGGTAGTCATGGTTGTCCCATACGCCATTGTTGTTGCTATCTGACCAAACCTGCAAATGGTATTTTCCTGGAATCAATGCAACGCCCTTTTCCAATTGACGGGTTGTGTAAGTCAGCTTTTGCTTCCCGTTCAACAAGACAAATTGATGGTTCCGCCAATCATCCGGAATAGATTTAACCTGCAAAAGACCTGATTGCTCTGATGTCAGCCATTCTACAGCAGTATTTACAGTGTCCTTTCCAAAAGACCAATCACCTGCATAAACACCACCCTTTATGCATTGCAACTGAACTTCACCTGCAAATCCTTTCATGGGTGATGCCAAGGTTAAAGTAAGTTGTTCTTTATGCCAATTGCCCTTCACTGAAATAACAGAATCTTCCAACAACCATTTCCATTTTTTTGCATCCCAACCTGTAATAGCAAGGGGCATGGACAATCGCAGTGAATCACCTCCCAAAACACGCTGACCTTGAGGAATAACAATGTTTCTATTGTTAAACCCCTCCTTGAAACAGGGGATATTCAAAGAGTCCTGAAAGCTTGAATCAGCGATCATAAAGGTAAAATAACCCTCACCTTCAGATGGATTGATAACAACAAACAAAGAGTCGTCCTGATACACTGACTGGAATCCTATCGAATCCTTGCAAGTGATTTTTGCGGTAGCCCATCTGTGGTCCCATAAAGTACTCATCCACCCGCAAGAATCCACATGAATATCCAAGAATCCGTTGTTTGCAATCAATGACTTGGCCTGCATCAAATCCAATGAATCTGGAATGGATTGCGGTGCAATGGGTTTATTGGTCCAATCCATGGCCTCTTTGTCATCCCAGCGCGCATTGCCATTGGCATCATTAAAACAGACGACATAATAGGGCGTTGAGGATAAATAATTCAATTGAAAGGTGCCATCCTGCCTGGTCTTTACTTGATACATCGGTTGATAAGCTTGACCCATTACAGGCAACTCCTTTACCAATTGAACCAAAGATCCAGATGAATTTTCTTGTGTCCAGGCATCCTTCACATGACCAACAATTTTAAGAGAATCAATCATTGAACCAGTACTGAATACCCGGGATACTTCAACAGGATTGCCTTCAGTATTGTCTACTACAGCATTGCCAAAATCAAATTGATAAGTTGTATTTTCTAACAAAGTATCCTTCCATGAAATGGTCAACTCCTTTCCTTTAACTTGAACTTCTGGAAATGACTTGAGCTGAGGTGAAAAAATCAACTGGCCCTGAACGTCGTTCAGAACGATGTACTCGTCAAATGAGAAAGTAACTGAATTCCCCTTGAACCCCAAGGTTTCATTATTCAATGAAGATGACAGCATCACAGGAGGTTGAACATCCTTTGCTCCACCATCCAAAGTCTTGATCTGGGCACAAGATGAAAATAGAACAACAAATAAAAAGATCAATACTCTCATGCCTCCAGTGTTTTCAATAATACCTCCATTAAAACAGACATCTCTCTTTCATCACATTCATCAAATGAATGGAGGTGCTCTGAGTCAATATCCAAAACACCCAAAACTTTACCCTCAGAAGATTTCAATGGAATCACCAGTTCTGATTTGCTCTGTGAGCTGCAAGCGATATGACCCGGAAACTCGTCCACATTGGGAACATTCTGAATTTGCTCCAATTCCCAAGCGCTGCCACAAACTCCCTTGCCCTTGCCAATGCGCGTGCATGCGACTGGACCTTGAAAGCAACCCAACACCAAAGTTTCATGATCCACCCAATAAAAACCTATCCAATGAAATTGGAATTGCGATTGAATCAGGGCAATTGCATTGGCACAATTGGCCAAAAAATTGGACTCTCCACTAAGCAAGGCCGGCAAGGTTTGCTTTAAATATTGGTAACGTTCCTCTTTGGATTGAAAAATGATATTGGTGTTTTGAAAACCCATGCAACAAAGGTAAGAAGCGACACCTTGTGTTTAACATTCAAGACTTATATTTGCGTCATATCAATGAAATATCAGAACATGCAGAATTTTGCCTCTCGTCACATCGGTCCCCGCGAGCATGAAGTTGCTCAAATGCTTAAGAAAATTGGTGTTGATTCAGTAGATCAACTCATTGACCAAACCGTTCCTGCATCGATTCGATTGCAGCAACCTTTGAACATCACGGAGCCCATGAGTGAGGCGGATTATTTGCATCATGTGAGTCAGCTTGGTGCCATGAATGATGTTCGCAAAAACTACATCGGCTTGGGTTATTTTGAAACCCACACACCCACTGTGATTTTGCGCAACATTCTTGAAAATCCAGGATGGTACACAGCATATACTCCATACCAAGCAGAGATTGCACAGGGCCGTTTGGAAGCACTTTTGAATTTCCAAACAATGATTACCGACTTAACTGGATTGCCCATTGCCAATGCGAGCCTATTGGACGAAGCCACTTCTGCGGCAGAAGCCATGATCATGTTTTTCCATTCAAGAAGCAAGGAGAAGGAAAACAACGGATCCAATTTGTTTTTTGTTGATCAAGAAGTTTATCCCCAGACATTATCTGTCATCAGAGGCCGAGCGAAACACTTGGGAATTGAGCTTGTTGTAGGAAACTACAACGAAGCCCAATTGGATGGTCAATACTTTGGCGCATTGGTGCAATACCCCAATAACAAAGGAGAGTTGCACGATTACAAAGCATTTGCTAATCAAATTCATCAATTGGGTGGACACATTGCGGCAGCTTCTGATTTGATGGCTTTGACCTTGATTACTCCTCCTGGAGAATGGGGTGCAGATGTATGTTTTGGCAATTCGCAACGATTTGGTGTTCCCATGGGATTTGGTGGACCACATGCTGCATTCTTCTGTGCTACAGAGGAATTTAAGAGAAACATGCCGGGTCGTATTATTGGCGTTTCCAAAGACCGTCACGGAAACTTGGGGTTGCGCATGAGTTTACAAACCAGAGAGCAACACATCAGAAGAGAAAAGGCAACTTCTAATATTTGCACCGCTCAGGCGCTTTTGGCTGTTATGGCCTCTATGTACGGTGTATACCACGGACCAAGCGGAGTAAAAGCCATTGCTCAAGATATTCACCACAAGGCTACATTGTTGGCATATAGTGCAAAGAACAACGGTGTTGAGTTGGTCAGTCAATCTTATTTTGACACAGTACTTTTTGCAGTAAATGAAAAAGAAGTCGCACAACGATGTGACGAAAAGAAAATAAATGTACGCTTCTGGAACAGCGGACAGGTATCCGTTTCCATTGGCGAAAACACGTCATTGGAAGACATCAAAAACTTGGTGTACGTTTTGTCTGGCAAAGACGCAGTATTGATAGAAGGGGCATCGTCCTTGGCCTACTTCAGTAGAAATACATCATTCATGTCTCACCCTGTTTTCAATCAATACCACAGCGAAACTGAAATGTTGCGCTACATGAAAAAATTGGAGAACAAGGATTTGAGTTTGGCTCATGCCATGATTGCACTTGGCTCGTGCACCATGAAGTTGAATGCCACCAGTGAAATGATTCCTGTAACAATGCCTGCCTTTGCAAACATGCACCCGTATGCTCCTGTGGAGCAAACAAAAGGTTATCAGGCAATGATCAATGGATTACACGATGATTTGTGTGAGTGTACTGGATTTGCTGGTGTTTCGTTACAACCCAACAGCGGCGCTCAAGGAGAATTATCAGGGTTATTGGTCATTATGGCCTACCACCACAGCAGAGGAGATCATCAGAGAAACATTTGTCTCATTCCTTCTTCTGCGCATGGAACCAACCCTGCATCAGCCGTAATGGCGGGTCTTAAGGTGGTTGTGGTGAAATGTGATGAAAACGGAAACGTTGATGTTGCTGATTTAAAAGAAAAGGCAGAACAATACAAGGACACATTGGCTGCGCTTATGGTGACCTATCCTTCTACCCATGGGGTTTTTGAGGAAAGCATCAAAGAAATTACCTCCATCGTTCACGCCAATGGCGGACAAGTTTATATGGATGGCGCCAATATGAATGCACAAGTAGGATTAACCAATCCTGGAAACATCGGAGCGGATGTTTGTCATTTAAACCTACACAAAACATTTGCGATTCCACATGGTGGCGGTGGTCCTGGTATGGGACCCATTGGCGTTGCCCAACACTTGGTTCCTTTCTTACCCGGAAATCCTCTGGTTAAAACAGGAGGAGATCAAGCCATTGAATCCGTATCAGGAGCACCTTTCGGAAGCGCCTTGATTTTATTGATCTCTTATGGCTACATCAAAATGTTGGGAGCCACCGGCGTCACTGATTCCACCAAAGTAGCCATCTTGAACGCCAACTACATGAAAGCGTTACTGGAAAATCACTATCCTGTGCTTTACACTGGATCCAATGGACGCGTTGCACATGAAATGATTCTGGACTGTCGATCATTTAAAGCGGCAGGTATTGAGGTAGAGGATATCGCTAAAAGATTAATGGATTATGGATTTCATGCTCCAACCGTTTCTTTTCCTGTTGCTGGAACAATCATGATTGAGCCTACTGAAAGTGAACCATTCAGTGAGTTAAACCGTTTCTGCGAAGCGCTTATCGCAATTCGTCTAGAGATTGCTGAAGTAGAGAATGGAACAGCTGATAAGACAGATAACGTCCTCAAAATGGCTCCACACACTGCTGTTGAAGTGTGCGCTGACGAGTGGACACATGCCTATTCCCGTTCCAAAGCAGCTTACCCCATTGACGGCTTAAAAGACAACAAGTTCTGGAGTTCTGTTGGTCGTGTAGACAATGCTTATGGTGATAGAAATTTGGTGTGCACATGCCCACCAATGGAGGCATACAATATTTGATTAGGTGAACGATAAAATTTGCTTGCTTTTCACTAAAAAATTCCCTTATGGAACGATGGAGTCGTATATCAGCAATGAATTGCCCTATTTGAGCAAAACATTTGATTCCGTTTACATCGTTCCATATCATGAATTCGCTTTTGATGAAACAAGTAATCGTCTCGCTCATCTACCGTATGATAATCTTTTTGTGCTCAAGCCCAATGCGCTGCCCCGTTATTCCCCCATGCAAAGGGTAGAGCGCTTTTTTGATACCCTCAGAATACTTGCCTTGGAGATGGTATTGACCAATCAAAAGGCAGCAACGTTTCAAAAGCTAAAGACACTTTTTTTCAGAATAAAACACTATCATGCCATAGCCAAAAAGTTGTCTTTATTTGTTTCAAAAGACAACAGCATTTCAAAACAAGCGCAATTTTACTGCTACCACTATTGGAACCACGACGGAGTTATCATTGAGAAATTGATGCAATCACGATTTCAATTTCGACCCAAAAAATCCATAGCCAGAGCGCACTCCATTGACTTATTTCACAACGATTGGCCCAAAGGATTTGTCGCATTTGAAAGGCTCAAATTAAAATACCTGAATAGCATATTTGCCATATCTGAACTGGGGTTGAATTACCTCCACAGAAAATTCCCACTTCAATCTCACAAGTTTGAATTGGCATACTTAGGCGTACCTGATATGTTCAAAGGTCATACACAATTTCCCTCTGGAAAATTCACCATTTTAACGGTCTCAAATATTGCGGAAATCAAGAGACTTCATTTGATGATAGACATCATGAAATGCCTGCCCAATCAACAATTTCAATGGGTACATATTGGTGATGGTGTTGCAAAGTATTCTGAGCCATTGAAGGAAGGAGCAAAAAACAGCGGTATAGATTTCAAATTTCTTGGCCATCTTGACTCCAATCAAATTCACCAGTACTATCGGGAAAATGAAGTTTTGTGCTTTATCAATTTGAGTTATATGGAAGGGGTTCCTGTTTCGATCATGGAAAGTTTGATGCATGGGATTCCTTGTATCGCTACCAACGTCGGTGGAACTTCTGAACTTATTGATGACAATCAGAATGGCTATCTCATTGCAACAGACTTCTTGCCTTCTGATGTTGCCCAAAAAATATTGGACCTGAGCAATCATCCAGCACAATGGAATCGCTTCAGTGAGAAGGCAAGAGAGAAATACCTAGCGGGTTTTAATTCTGATAACAACTACGCTGAGTTTTTCAAAAAACTTATTGCCTGAGACAAACTTCACTATCCCAATTCATCCATCAAAACGCGCTGATAATGGATGATTCGGTAACTAAATCGTAGTCGCAAACAATACCTCAAATTGAAAATAACAAAACCAAACCAACGGTTTTTGAATTGATTACTCAATTGTTCCATTACTCGGGTATACATTTCCAAATCCTGTCCATGGTGCTTTTTGGGTATCGGTCTTTTAAAAATATAATACCGATACGCCAAATATTTATTGGGGATTTTAAAAGACTTCTTTTCAACTTTTTTGGTGTCAATCTCCAAGTTCTTGGTGATTGTTCTATCTGCAATTCCACTGAAAAGATGATAATTCAAAAGATCAGGCCGCAACTGATGGATTAAATTCAACTGTAATTTCCTACCTCTTCGGAAAGATGTATTTAAAGACAACATAGGAATCAGAAGCTCGTTGGTATTGTATGGCGCAACATATTTATCAAATAGATTAAACAGTTGAAGATGCTCGCTCTCAGGACGAAGGTACAATAGTGCCCTAATGATATGCCCATCAACCAATAGCTGATCTTGCTCATCAATCAATTCATGCGCCAGGCAATACAACCGACATTCATGATAGAACTTCTTGGATACCTCTTTGTAGTATTTAAATGCAACACTCTGTAAGGGTCCTTTTAAACAGTCACTCACAATTTCCTGAAATGTATGATACTGTCTCTCGTGAAAATCTTTGTTTGAAAAACCGGGGCTAAATCCCCCCATAAAAACAATGTCCCTACGCTGTTGATTTCGCGATGTCAATGATTGTACAAAAGCCTCACTTCCGCCATGCACCTTGGCAAAGGAACCCAATAGCAAATAATCTTTTAATACATCAGTTTCTTCTGCATCACTTGATTTTGTTTTCCAATCCATGATGTGAATTGGAATTTTCAAATCATCGGCTACTTCCCTTGCAATCTGCAAATCCTTATCCTGTGTATTGGTGATCTGACTGTTTCCTTGACCATAATAAAATTCAACTTGGGTTTTTGCATCAAGCAACGATGCAAGAATTGTTCTTCCATCCAAACCGCCGGTAAAATTCAATCCTACTGTCTGATTTGAATTTGATAAAGCATCAAAGACAGTTTTTACTCGATCAAAATAATCTGAATCTTTCCAACTTGAAAAACGTTCCAATCGTTTTCTGATGCTGTTACCATGGCGATAAACTTGCACTTCACCGGACTCGTTGATTTTGAGATACTCAACACCACCTATTAATTTCTGATCATCATTGAAAACGGTACGTTTGCCAGGACTCAAACACACCGATTCTATTTCACACATTTCTGAGTCGTACTCCAAGGAACTACTCAAAGCCACACATGACAAATCATTGCTAACGATGGGCTTTTGATCTAAACCATAAAAAACATCAATACTACCAATACCATCAGAAATCACATACAAATGATTTTCCTTGTGAATCAACAATACAAAATGACCGCCGATGGCGTCACAGACATGGCCCAATTCAATTTCCTGAAAACCATTGTAAATATCAGCTAGCGACGAATCTGAAAAAAAAATTGGCGTACCAATACATCCAATAAATCCATCCTGAAACTGTTCAAAGAACTGAAAGCTCGAATTCTTCTTCGCGAAAAGTAAAACATCAAAAGATCCAAAAGGAATCTTGTTCGAAAGCTCCGTATTTAGCGCAGCAGCCTGCCTTTTTTCAACCAAGTGCGTGTAGTCTCTTGGACTAACGACAAACTTTGACATGGCCTAGTGGATTATCACTTTTTACTGAACAAATTGTACTTTAAGATACAATAAATGGCCCTAAAACCATCCTTCCAACCGATTTTCTTTCCTTCCTCATAGGTACGTCCGTAGTAGGATATTCCAACTTCGTAAATTCTAATATTGGGAATTCTAGAAATTTTTGCGGTCACTTCAGGTTCAAAACCGAAACGATTCTCCTTCAATTCCAAAGATTGAACGATATCACGCTTGAACACCTTGTAACATGTTTCCATGTCGGTAAGATTCAAGTTGGTCATGGCATTGGAAAGGAAAGTCAAAAACTTGTTTCCGATGGTATGCCAGAAAAACAAAATTCTGTGGGGTTTTCCACCCATGAAACGGCTGCCATAAACAACATCTGCAAATCCGTCAGCTATGGGTTTAATCAATATGTTGTACTCCTGAGGATCATACTCCAAATCGGCATCTTGTATCATAACAATATCCCCAGAGGCCAACTTAATTCCCGTGTGCAATGCTGCTCCCTTTCCCTTATTCACTTCGTGTTTAAAATATTGAATATTGAGAGTTGGGTTGGCAGCATGGTAGCGTTTAACAGCTTCCTCAGTATCATCTTTTGAGCAATCGTTGACTATGATTATCTCCTTTTGGATTTCCCCCAACAACTGCACTTCTTTCACCTTATCCAAAATAAGATGAATGGTCTTTCCCTCATTGTAGGCGGGAATTACGATGGATAACTTAGAAACTGTGAACTTTTCCATATTGAACAAAAGAAACAAATATAATCAGTAATTTGGGTTAAGTTTTGGATATTCGCAACATGAAAACCATTCAACTGCATTTGCAACAAGCGCATGAATTGTTAGAGAAAGTACTTTCAGATGAAAAATTTTTAACTGATGTGGCATCCGCAACCCAGATGATGGTTGATGCATTAAAACAGCAGGGAACCGTTTTTTCATGTGGAAATGGTGGTAGCATGTGTGATGCCATGCATTTTGCGGAAGAACTTTCCGGTCGCTACCGCAATGATCGACCCGCTTATCGTGCCATTAGCATTTCCGATCCTTCACACATTTCCTGTGTTGGAAACGATTATGGTTATGACTTTATTTTCAGTCGATATTTAGAAGGGGTTGGCAGAGCCGGTGATGTTTTATTGGCCATCACCACCAGCGGCAATTCGAAAAATGTCATAGAAGCTGCGAAAAAAGCCAAAGGTTTAGGCATAAAAGTGATTGCATTAACAGGAAAAGATGGCGGTCAGATTGTTCAGCATGCTGACATCAGCATCATTGTTCCTTGGTTTGAATATGCAGATAGAATCCAGGAGATTCATATCAAAGTCATTCATGCTTTGATCGACGGAATTGAGCAAGGATTAAAATAAATTTTGTTTTAAAAAACAAAAAAGGCCGTATCGATGATGCGGCCTTTTTCATGATTAGTGTTTTCTTTTAATCCCTTACAATGCGTGTGGTTTGTTCCATTCCATTGATTCTAATGGTCATTTGGAACATTCCTTTGGCAATCTTATTCAAATTCAATTTGTGCGTTACACCTGAGAAGTCCAAGGTCTCATTATACACTTGTTGACCTAACAGGTTGGTTACCTCTACATTCAATTGACCTTCCAATGGTTTTTCAAATGCAATATTCAGATCGCCTGTTGTCGTCGGATTAGGATAAACCAACACATTGCCCATATCACTTGACACTTTGATAGCTGATGTGTTGTCTTCTTGTACAACCATGCCAGATCCTTGAATCATAACACATTGAACAGGCCCCCATGCTGAAACCACTCCGCTGCTGTGGATTGGGCGCACACGAACTTGGTAAAACTTACCGGGTGCAATACCAGGAATGTTGTTCAACATAAAGATGGATGAACCATTGGCACCTGTCAATGCTTGAGTTGTTGCATTGGACACTCCATTGGTACAATCAGTAAACTCCCACTGGTAAGCGCTAGTTCCGCATATGGTTTGGTCTGGAGCGATGAAAGAATTGATTGCCTTGATGTTAGGACATCTGTCAGATGCCCTAACCTGAATGGGTGTTTGAGGCAACAACGTTATTGTACAAGTAGAAGTAGCCTGAGCAAAAACAGGGGTATAGTTTTCAGCAGCATCTGGGATGCTATACATCACAGGAACTTTCACGGTGTAAACAATTGGTGTTGCGGAGAGGTTTGAAGGTAAAATTGATCCCAAGCGTGCAATAACAGAACTTGATCCTGCTTGGTACACCCATGGTTGTATTCCTAAATTCTGACCAGCTTGAGAAGCTGACAATACATTAATCATGTAGTTGTTGGCATTTCCTCTGTACAATGTTTTGAAGCTGCCGCAAACGCTTGCGTATTCACCTGTGCCATTACTGTAAAAATGATCACAATCAGAGGGAAGGAAGTGATTGATGCACAATTTCGCACTGGTGTTACCTGGGCCAGCGTGTTCATGAACAGCGAAGTAGTAATTAGCGCCTACGGTCAATTCATCAGTAATCAAAGTTTGATTTCCTGTCGTCACTTCGTGCTCAATCATTTCCAAAGCCAAACAGCCAGGATATTCTCTGAACAAATGGATAGAGTAGTCACCGATAGCAGCGCTCAATCCTATGCGTAAACTATTGTATTGTGCATTCCACTTGTACCATCTGTCTTTTCCGTCTCCATCAATCGTCGCTGTGTTGGTTCCTATGAATGGGTTGGCAGAGAATATGTTTGTTGGTGTGCAGGCTGGGAAGTAGGCTGTATTGACTGTGGTTGTATTCAACGCTTCCATACTCAATCCATTATTCACGATTCCATCGCAATCATCGTCGATGGCGTTGCAAATTTCTGGTTGTGGATAAATACAACTTCCATCATCTTCTGTTGCTGCTTCATCAAAGTTACATGCAGTAGCATCTGTACAACCTAAAATGCAACCTTGTGAAGAGATTCCATCGCAATTCTCATCTACACCATTATCACAAATTTCAAGAGCTGCTGGGTTGATCTCATTGTTGCTATCATCACAGTCCGTGTTGTTGTCAACTGTTCCTACTGGTGCGGTGCAAGCTTCGATTCCTCCGTCATTGCTTTCTCCATAGCCATCGCCGTCTGCATCAACATAATAGGTAGTTAAAACACCGTTATCGATTACTCCATCACAGTCGTCATCGATGTTGTTGCAAATCTCCGAGGTAGCATAGGTACATGAACCATCGTCGTAAGTTGCTGCTTCGTCAAAGTTACATGCGGTAGCATCTGTACATCCTGGTACGCATCCCTCATTCACTTGACCATCACAGTTCTCATCAATATCATCTCCGCATACTTCAGCGGCGTTGGGATTGATGGCTGCGTTGTTATCATCACAATCGCCGGGGGTGATCGTGCTTGGGGTACAAGAAGTTGTTCCTGTTGCTACGCCGTATCCGTCACCATCTGCATCTGTGTAAACTGGATATTGAGTCAAGTTCTCATCGATCTCTGTGTTACAATTGTCATCGATGTTATTACATAGTTCAACGGCTGCTGGGTTGATCTCATTGTTGCTATCATCACAGTCGGTGTTGTTGTCAACTGTTCCTTGTGGTGCGGTGCAAGCTTCGATTCCTCCGTCATTGATGTCTCCATAGCCATCGCCGTCTGCATCAACATAATAGATATTCAAAACTCCGTTATCGATTACGCCATCACAATCGTCATCGATGTTGTTGCAAATCTCCAAGGTAGCATAGGTGCATGAACCATCGTCGTAAGTTGCTGCTTCGTCAAAGTTACATGCGGTAGCATCGGTACAACCTGGTACGCATCCCTCATTCACTTGGCCATCACAATTCTCATCAATATCACCTCCGCAAACCTCAGAGGCGTTCGGGTTGATGGCTGCATTATTATCATCGCAATCACCAGGGGTGATGGTGCTTGGAGTACAAGAAGTTGTTCCTGTTGCTACACCATAACCATCACCATCTGCATCGGTGTAAACTGGATACTGCGTCAAGTTCTCATCGATCTGATTGCTACAGTTGTCATCGATGTTGTTACATAGTTCAACGGCTGCTGGGTTGATCTCATTGTTGCTATCATCACAGTCGGTGTTGTTGTCAACTGTTCCAACTGGAGCGGTACAAGCTTCAACAGCCAATGCATTGATGTCTCCGTATCCATCACCGTCTGCATCGGTGTAATACATCGTCTTCACTCCTTCGTCAATGATGTTGTCACAGTTGTCATCAACATCGTTACATACTTCTGTAGCAGATGGGTTGATGGCATTGTTGCTATCATCACAGTCGCCTGGTAAGATTGTGCTTGGGGTACAAGAAGTTGTTCCTGTATCTACTCCGTAACCATCGCCGTCGGCGTCCGAATAAACTGCATACTGCGTCAAGTTCTCATCGATCTCTGTGTTACAGTTGTCATCGATGTTGTTACATAATTCAACGGCTGCTGGGTTGATGGCTGGATTCAAATCATCACAATCTCCACTTGTTGTTGTATAACCCAATCCAGGGTTTAAGCAGTAGTTCAATACTGGTGTTGTTCCGTATCCGTCAAGATCAGAATCTGTGAAGTAATCAACGAAAATCAATCCTTCATCCGACTGACCATTACAGTTGTCATCAACATCATTGCATACCTCTGTTTGTGCTGGGTTAACAAGTGCATTGCTGTCATCGCAGTCGGTGTTGTTGTCAACTGTTCCAGCTGGAGCGGTACAAGCTTCAACAGCCAATGCATTGATGTCTCCGTATCCATCACCATCTGCGTCAGTATAGAACATCGTCTTCACTCCTTCGTCAATGATGTTGTCACAGTTGTCATCAACGTTGTTGCATACTTCTGTAGCAGATGGGTTGATGGCTGGATTCAAATCATCACAATCGCCGGGATTGATCGTGCTTGGGGTACAAGAAGTCGTTCCTGTATCTACTCCGTAACCATCGCCGTCGGCGTCAGCATAAACTGCATACTGCGTCAAATTCTCATCGATTTGACTGTTACAGTTGTCATCGACGTTGTTGCATAGTTCAACTTCACCTGGGTTGATGGCTGGATTCAAATCATCACAATCTCCACTTGTTGTTGTATAACCCAATCCAGGATTCAAACAGTAGTTCAATACTGGTGTGGTTCCGTATCCATCAAGATCAGAGTCTGTGAAGTAATCAACGAAAGTCAAGCCTTCATCAATCTGACCATTACAGTTGTCATCAACATCGTTACATACTTCTGTTTGTGCTGGGTTGACAAGCGCATTGCTGTCATCGCAGTCCGTGTTGTTGTCAACAGTTCCAGCTGGTGCTGTACATGCTTCAACTGCTACTGCGTTGATGTCTCCGTATCCGTCACCATCTGCGTCAGTGTAGTACATTGTCTTCAATCCCTCGTCTATGATGTTATCACAGTTGTCATCTACATCGTTACATACTTCTGTAGCAGATGGGTTGATGGCTGCATTGTTATCATCACAATCGCCGGGTAAGATCGTGCTTGGAGTACATGAAGTTGTTCCTGTTGCTACACCATAACCATCACCATCTGCATCCGTGTAAACTGGATACTGCGTCAAGTTCTCATCGATCTGACTGTTACAGTTGTCA
>CANEVR010000057.1 GCA_947442505.1 Flavobacteriales bacterium
GTCAAAATGAATACAATCATCCACAGCATTCGCATGGAAACAAATTTCCGCCAATCTCAGTCACTTTGGGGCCTAAAAACAAAGAGGTTTGAACACCTCCCGGTTAATCCTCTTCCCTCTGAAGCGCATCGTATACCAGCTCCGCTTCATCAAACCATTCCTGACCAAATTTTCTAATCAACGGTTCTTTCAAAAATCGAAAAACGGGAACCTTCAATTTTGAACCACACTCACATGCCGGCTCACAAATTCCCCAGCGATGAAAATTGACACCGGTATATTCCCTGAGCTCATTGGTTCTAATTGGATAGAGATGGCAACTGATGGGTTTTTTCCAATGTGTTTTGCCATCCAGAAAAGCTTTTTCATAACCGCATTTTGCAATTCCCTTTTGGTCATAAAATACAAAAGCGCAAGCTCCGTGATCACCGTACAACGGAGTAGTCAATTCTTGATCGTCATCTACGACAACAAATCCTTTTTCCTCAACCACAGCAACGTGCTCTTGAGGCAGGTATGGTTTAACCAATGGCCAATATTTCTCCAATTCATCCACCTCCTCCAATGTCAAAGGCGCGCCACTGCTGCCTTCCACACAACAAGCACCTTTGCATGCGCTGAGATCACAGACAAATTGCTCCTCAAAAATATCCTCACTGACCAATGTAGTCCCTATAATTATCATGCAACAAAACTACACCCAAACCTTGGTTCCTTCCGAACAATTGGAACAAATATCAATGCTCTTTCTGCTGTTCAACAATTGACTGCGAAACCTTTTGTAATCGTCATTGTTCCATATCTCATTTAAAGATTGCTTTCTGAGACTTCCCATCTTGTAGGCTGCATCCTTATCAAAACAACAAGGAACAATGCCACCGTCCCATGTAATCACACAAGATGACCACAAACGCCAACAATGGTTGTCCAATTCACTCTTAATCACCCATTGACCTTGGGCATTCTTTCTATAACGTCTGTATTTTTCATTAATAGGCATCAAAGGGTGATCATCAGACGGATGATACAACTGCGCTGTTTTCCACTTGACCTCATTCACTCCTGCTGATTTGGACCATGCTTTTATCTCATCCACTTCATGCTCATTGGGTTTAACCACCAATGTTTGCACGATGATATGCGGATGATTAACTTTCCTTTTTCGCTTTTCAGCAACCAAAAGTTCAACCGCTTTCTTCACCTCATCAACCCTTCCATTGACGCGGTATTGCTCATATACCTCCTGCGTAAAGCCATCCAAACTGATGATAATTCGATCCAATCCGCTATCGATAATGTCTGACACCATTTTTTGATTCATAAAATGGGCATTGGTCGAAACGGCGGTATATATTCTAGCCTGATGAGCCAACTGGATCATCTTTATCAACTGCGGATGAATAAATGGCTCTCCCTGAAAATAAAAGTTGATATGAAATACAAAATCTTTCCACTCTTTTACCCATGATTTAAACTCCTCCAACTTGAGATTTCCAGTTGGTCTTGAAAACACTTTTAAACCTGAAGGGCACTCTGGACATCCAAGATTACAAGCCGTTGTAGGCTCAACACTCAAACTAACAGGAAGACCTGGATGAAGTGGGTTTCGTTGATAAAAACCCTTGTAAACCAGCAACGCATTCCAACACTTCTTAAAAGTGACTGCCCGTAAAAACCGAAGTACATCGCGCCAAAACATTAGTCCTCCACACTAAATCGCAACGACATGGTAATGCTCGCCGATTTTTCCTTGGAACTTGTGTTAAATGATCCACCCCAAGAGTACTCGTCTTCAGAAGAGTTGGGCGCTACAATTTGAAACACACCCATGTCTCCATTTTTGAGGACGCCCAATGAGCAACCTGACTCCTCTGCAATTTTCTGAGCCCGCAATGTAGCATCTTTGGTGGCTTCAGAAATCATTTCGATTTTCAATGCTGCCAGTTGCGTGTAGTAATATTCTGGACGCATGGAATTCAATTCAAGTCCCTTGTTGATCAGCTCGGTCACTTCACGCGACAGCGCTTCCACTTTGTTCACTTCCTTGGATTCTATTTTCACTTCTTGTGAGAGGTTGTAACCATTGAAATAAGATGTTGAGTTTCCATCCCTGTCTGTTTCCGTTCTGTAAACTTTCTCAATTTCAACGGCAGAAAAAACCAAATCTTCTTTCTTCATTCCTTTGGAAACGAGATAGTCGCTCAGCAATTTGGCATCTGCATTCAACGCATCATACGCCTCTTTTAGCGTTGGGGCATACCGAGAATACTGACCTCTCCAAACAATTAAGTCCGATGAAAATGTCTTCTCTGCTTTTCCTGTAACGGCAATGGCATCTTCATGTCTATTGCGGTTTTGAATGGCCTGACCAAGGATATAAGCAGTGATAATCACACTCAATCCGATAAGCAGTTGCGGTATATTTTTTTTCAATGCGTCCATAATCTGTCGTTCGTCTTCAAATATAGCGGTTTCAACGATTATCTTTACGCCATGATGATGATTGAAAAATTAAAAGCATACGAAAACAAGCAACCAGAAATTGTTTTTCATTGGAAAGATAGCCAAACCGAGGCCGAAGGTTGGGTAGTAATCAACTCACTCCGTGGTGGAGCGGCAGGTGGAGGAACCCGCATGCGCAAGGGATTGGACAAAAGAGAAGTAGAGTCTTTGGCCAAGACCATGGAAATTAAGTTTAGTGTGAGCGGTCCTGCCATTGGTGGTGCAAAAAGTGGAATCAACTTTGATCCTGCAGACCCGAGAAAACAGGGCGTATTGGAGAGATGGTATGCAGCGGTTAAGCCCCTGCTCAAATCCTATTATGGTACAGGTGGTGACTTGAATGTCGATGAAATTCATGAAGTCATTCCAATCACAGAGCAGAATGGTGTTTGGCATCCCCAAGAGGGCGTTTTCAATGGGCATTTCAATCCTAGTGAAGCACAAAAAATCATCCGCATCGGTCAGTTGCGCAGAGGAGTCATCAAAGTTTTAAATGATACCCAATACACACCGTCTCTTGAAATGGGATACAAAGTGGCGGACATGATTACCGGATATGGTGTGAGCAAAAGCGTTGAACTATATTATCAAATTTGGGGAGGTTCGATTGCAGGCAAACGCGTCATCGTTCAAGGATGGGGTAATGTTGGCGCTGCAGCAGCTTTCTACGCAGCCCAAGCTGGTGCCAAGGTGGTGGGAATTATTGACCGCAATGGCGGCATCATGGATTCACAAGGCCTGAGCTTTGAAACCATCACCCATTTATTTATACAAAGACAAGGCAATCAATTGGTGAGTGATCAAATGATTTCATTTGATGAGATCAACCAAAAAATTTGGTCCATGGGAGCTGAGGTATTTCTACCATGTGCCGCTTCAAGATTGGTAACCAAAGAACAAGTAGAGCAATTGATAACTTCAGGTCTTGAAGTTATTTCTTGTGGTGCCAATGTGCCTTTTGCAGACCAAGAAATCTTCTTTGGACCCATTGCACAAATGGCCGATCAACAAGTATCCATCATTCCTGATTTCATCGCCAATTGCGGCATGGCAAGAGTTTTTGCTTATTTAATGAGCAGCGACTTAAAGTCCATTGATGACAAAGCCATTTTTGAAGATACTTATCAAATCATTGGCAATGCCCTCAAAGAAATTCATGAAATCAACCCATCAAAAAATAATATCACCGCTTCTGCGTTTGATATCGCGTTGAAAAAACTGAACGTATAAAATTGAGATTAAAAATAACATCTTTCTTGACTTGCCTTTTGGCACTGCAGGGTGTTGCTCAGCAAGTGGGGCTTTGGAATGATTTGTTCAGCTACAACAAAATCACCAAACTCGCTCTTGGTCAAGCCAACGAAGTTATTGGTCTTTCTGAAAATGGAATTATCATTTTCAATTCATTGGAGCAAAGCTTTCAAAAAATAAGCAAAACCAATGGTTTGAATGATGTAGCGCCAACGGCTGTAGCCTACTTGGCTGATGAAAACACCATTGTACTTGGGTATCAAAATGGAAACATTGATCTATTAAAATCATCAGGGACGGTCAACGTGCCCGACTTCAAGTTGAGCAACATCATCGGAGACAAGTCAATCAAACACATTGACATCCAAGACAACTTGGCTTACCTGTCTACAGGTATCGGACTTTTAGTTTTGAATTTAGAAGAATACGAAATCAAGAATACAGCACTGCTCGGAGACAATGGTGCTGCAGAAACCGTATTGCATAGTTTTCAGTTCAATCAAAAGCGCTTCGCAGTTGGGGCAAAAAAGATTCTTTCCATCGACAGCAGCAATCCATTTTTGGCCAATTTTCAAAATTGGGAATTGGCCTACTCCAGCGGAAACGCCAAAATCCAATCGGTCACCAGCTTTGAATCATTTGTCTATTTCATCGTTGAGGAACAAAATACCTTTACCCTTTGGAAAGGTGATTTGACCCTAAATAGTTGGGAGCCTCTTGGAAATATCAACACCACCACTCCACCAAAATCGATCTGGTGTGATGATACACATGTGACCATCAGCCTTGCAGATCGATATCTCATCTTCAATGAAAATGGTGAAGTTGTCTTTGAAGACAACCAGAACGATTGGTTGTTCCTGGCGCCCAACCATGTCATCATTGATCCAAATGAAAAAATCTGGATTGGCAACAGTATATATGGACTGTGTTCTAGAGCATCCGATGGCACTGAAAGATTGCATACCCCAATGGGTCCTTTCTCCAACACCATGCGGAAAGTAAACCCCTACAATGACCAAGTTTGGGTGGCCACTGGCAATGTTTTCCCGTGGTGGGGAAACACCTACACCTACTGCTTTCAATCAGCCTATATTCAGAACAGTTGGCTCAATGAAAGTTTTGGTAATGGAGCCAACGAGTTTGGCGATGGTGTTTTTGATGTATTGGACGTAGCGGTAGATCCAACAGACAATAAACGGGTTCTATTTGGAAGCTGGGAAGAAGGTTTAATAGAAAGACAGCCAGATGGAAAAATTAACATATTCAATTCTGCAACATCCAACAATCCTCTGCAATCCTCCATTGATACGGCAGCCAATTGGACCGCTGTTGGAAGCGTGCAGTTTGATTTGGATGGAAATGCATGGATAGCGAATAGTTTTTCAGAAAATCCCATTGTCGTTTATACCAAAGAAAAGCAATTCATTGACTTCAACTTTGGCCCGCTCGTATCCAAGTCTGACATCATTGAGCAAGTGTTTCATTCGCAAGCTGGTTATGTATTTGCCATCATTCGAGGCAAAGGTGTTTTGGCACTCAATTACAATGGAACAATTGGCAACAAAGATGATGATGCCTACAAACTACTGATTGACAAAGAAGGACTAGGTGGACTACCTACCAAAGATGTGTACTCCATTACTGAAGATTTGGATGGGAATATTTGGTTGGGCACCATCAAAGGCGTTGCTATTTTTTACAACCAAGAAGCCATTTTTACAGAAGAAAATTTTGATGCAGAACAGATCCTCATTACCCAAGATGGCAATGTCCAAATATTATTAGAAACGGAAGCCATCAACAATATTGAAATAGATGGAGGAAACAACAAATGGATTGCCACTCAAAACAATGGTGTCTACCGTTTTGGCCCGGATGGATTGACTCAATTGGCCCATTACACCAAGGACAATACACCCCTTCCCTCCAACAACGTTTATGACATTGGAATCAATCAAGCCAATGGTCAAATCTTTTTCGCCACTGATCGAGGGCTTGTTTCTTACACTGGAGACGCTACCAATTTTGACAATAAAATGGAGAAGGTGTATGCCTACCCCAACCCTGTCCCATCAGATTATCAAGGATTAATCTCTATTCAAGGCTTGGCTTATGAGAGTCAAGTAAGAATTACTGACATAGCAGGCAAGCTGGTTTTTTCTGGGAGCAGTGAAGGTGGTCGTTGTGTTTGGAATGGCAAAGATTACCAAGGCAACAGGCCGACAGCTGGGGTATACATCATCATGGCAGGAGATTCCCAAGGGGACGTTAAAAACGTTTCTAAAATAGCATTCGAGCGTTGATTTTTTTTCTTTCCTTTACGTTATGATTTTCTTACAAGTTTCAGAAGCACCCTCTATGGACGTGCTGGATCTCATCTTCAAAGGTGGATGGGTTATGGTGGCTTTGGGCATTCTCTTGGTTTATACCATGTATGTGCTCATAGAGCGAATGCTATATTTCAATCAGCAAAACATTGCCCCTGCTGAAAAAAGCAGGAGACACATTGAATTGCTCAGAACAGGAGAAAACCATGGAGCATCACAACTGTGCACCACTGTAAAAGGCTCCTGGGGTAGGGTTTTCATACATGCGGGAAGTGCAAATAATCTAGACGAAGTGGACCAGCTTCTTTCTGATGCTACCAATATTGAAATAGCCCATTACGAAAAAGGTCTTTCCTCATTGAGTTTGATTGCTGGTGTAGCGCCTTTGTTGGGCTTTATCGGAACCATCATCGGTGTCATCACCATTTTTTTTGACATTTCCGTTTCTCAAGACATCAGCATTGCGGTAATTTCAGAAGGTTTGTATCAAAAAATGGTATCCTCGGCTGGAGGTCTCGTTGTCGGAATAATTGCTTTCTCAGCTTATCACATTTTTCAGCAGAAGATTGACAACTTTTCAAGAAATATTCAAGAACACGCCTTGTTGGTGAAATTGGCACAAAAAGAAAGTCAGTCTTAACATGAAAATCAATCGCCGCAGAAAACATGGTGCAGAAGTAAGTACGCATTCTTTGAATGACATCATGTTTTTTCTATTGCTCTTCTTTTTGATTTTGTCCACCATGGCACATCCCAACGTATTGAAAGTGATGTTGCCCGAATCAAAAGAAAACAAGGCCAAAGAGGCCAAGCAAAATGTTCAAGTGGCTATGGATGGCAATGAGCAATTGTACTATGATAACAAACCTTGCTCAGCAGAAGACCTGGAGAGAAAGTTAGAATTGATGCACCAAAAAGATTCTACAGTTGCCGTTTCACTGCAAATGGACAAAACATTACCGATTCAAAAATTGGTTGAAGTGATGGAAATAGGGAAGCGACGACAGGTATCTATGTTTTTAAAGACTACAAAACCACAACAATGACCAGTATTATCCTTGTCGTTTTCTTAATGGGATACATTCTCATTGCCACTGAGCACAATGTAAAAATTGACAAAGCCGCCACTGCGCTTTTCATTGGCGTAGCATGCTGGGCTTTAATGGTTACAGGATATGCTGAACCACTACCCCATTGGTTGTCTGATATAACAACCCTTGGTAAGAATCATTTTTTTTCAGAACGCCTAGCACATCACATTGACGAAATCTCCGGCATCCTTTTGTTTCTTATGGGCGCGATGACCATCGTGGAAATCATTGATGCGCATGACGGATTTAAATTAATCACAGATCGAATCACAACCAAGAAAAAAAGCCGATTGCTTTGGATCATTGCCCTGCTCACCTTTTTCCTGTCAGCGGCTTTGGATAATTTGACAACATCCATTGTCATGATTAGTCTGTTGCGTAAGCTCATTCCCGATCAACCCACCCGATGGTTGTTTGCCGGTATTGTTGTTATTGCTGCCAATGCCGGAGGAGCTTGGTCACCCATTGGAGACGTCACCACAACGATGCTTTGGATTGGCGGACAAATTACAAGCGGCAGCGTGATAACACAGTTAATCATTCCCAGTTTGATTTGCCTATTGGTTCCTTTGACCATTTTATCCATTCAACTCAAAGGTGATATTCAAGGTGCTGCTAACGCATCCACAACGCCTGTTGCTCGAAAAGAACAAAACGTAGCACTCATTCTTGGTCTGGGAGGTTTGTTGGCAGTTCCCATTTTCAAACAACTGACCCACCTTCCACCCTTTATGGGCATCATGCTCAGTTTAGGTATTTTATGGATTGCCACTGACCTCATGCACGGACGAAAATTGGATGAAGAAAAATCTCGATTCACGGCATTGCATGCCCTGAGAAAAATAGACATGCCTTCCATCCTTTTCTTTTTGGGAATCTTACTCGCTGTTGGTGCTCTGCAAGAAATCGGACTACTTTCCAACGCTGCTATTTGGCTTAAAGAACAACTGAATAATCCTTACACCATCAACCTGACAATTGGAATACTCAGCGCCATCATTGACAATGTGCCATTGGTGGCAGCCTCCATTGGCATGTACCCCATCACAGAAATGGGAACTGATGCATGGGCCAATCATTTTGTGCAGGACGGTGTTTTCTGGGAATTCTTGGCCTACTGCGCCGGGACGGGAGGAAGCATTCTGATCATTGGTTCAGCTGCAGGAGTTGCTGTGATGGGATTGGAAAAAATCGATTTCGGTTGGTACCTCAAAAAAATCAGTATCTGGGCATTGTTGGGATACTTGAGTGGTGGTTTGGTGTACATTCTCATGCATGCATAGTTTCAACCAATCGCGTTGAATAACTCTTGGAATATTTTTAAAGTACATACCAAAAACCACTCATCTTCGTTCAGCATAAAAGAACGAACATGATTTTGACTTCCATTTTTCTACAAGCTGCAGTAAATCTTCCTGATGCCACTGCGCCGCACAACACAACAATCGCTGAAACGCTTTTGCATCAATTGGCCACTGGATGGTACATCTACGTACCACAATTGTTCATGAGTGTTTTGAGTGTGTACATCATCATTGACCGATGGATTGCCACTAAAAATGCATTGAAAGGTGAGTCCAATTTCTTACCCCGCATCAAAGAATACATTTACGCAGGTAAAATCGATATGGCCAAGGATTTGGCTAAAAACATGGGTACTCCTGAAGGAAGTATCATTCACAAAGGATTAAGTCGAATTGGCAAACCCGTGAATGACATTAAGAAGGCCATTGAGAATGTGGGCAAGCAGGAAACTGCAAAATTGGAAAAGAATGTCATCGTCTTGGCGACCATCGCTGGTGTTGCTCCTGTATTTGGATTCTTGGGTACTGTATTCGGTGTAATTACCATTTTCAAAGACATTGCTGAAGCAGGGTCATTACAAATCAGCACAGTATCAGAAGGTTTGTATTTAAAGATGATTTCATCAGCTGTGGGTTTGATTGTATTCATGATTGCGCACATTGGCTACAACTTAATGATTTCAAGAATCAATAAAGTGGTGAATAAAATGGAAGCCCACGCCATCGAGTTTTTGGATATCCTTGAAGAACCAACCCACTAATCAATATGGATTTTGGAAGAAAAAATAAGGTTCATGTTGAACCTGCGATGTCGGCACTGTCCGATATCATCTTCATGCTGTTGATCTTCTTCATCATCGCCAGTACACTAGCTGTGAACGGAGAGGCGGTCAATCTTCCCAAAACCACAACAGGGCAACCATCAGTGGGAAGCACCACCGTGACCATCACCAAAGATTTGGTGTATTCATTGAACAATGAAGTTATTCAAAAAGATCAACTCAAAGAAAGATTGCAGAGTTACTTCTTTGGAAGACCGCAAGAAAAGCGCACGGTCATTCTCAACGTGGATCGCGATGTACCCACTGGAGAAACCATTGAACTATTTTCCACTTTGAAGGTACTGCATTGTGAACCCGTTATTGCTACGCAAACACCCAAGCCCGAGTAATGATTCAGAAGTACACCCCATTTGTTGGCACATTGATCTTTCACAGCATCCTTTTTGGGTTGCTCATCATGGGCATGCGAAGTTGTACCAAATTACCACCCATCCAGCCCATTCAATATGAGAGTTTGAGCTTGGCCGCTCTGGGCGATTTTGAGCCCGGAGAAGGAGAATATGTTGACCTAGGAGCAGAAAGCGCGGCCATGGAAGCAGCGAGTGGAGATGTTAATGAGATCATCGACGATGTACAATCTTCTGTGACCACGCAAGGTGACGATACCCCTACTGAAAGCAACAATACCAACGCCGACCCCAATCCGCAACCAACAGCGCAGGAGCAGCAACAAAACGCACAGAAGAGCAAAATCAACAATCTGTTTGACAAAGGAAAGAATACCTCAGCCGGTGATACTCCTGGTGGAGGCGGAATAGAGGGCAATCCTGATGGCAAGCTTGGAGGCAAAGGCATGTTTGGTGGATCAGGTGGTGAAGGAAAATGGAGTTTGAAAGGCAGAGGGATGAAGTCCGCACCAAGCCTAGAAAAGAAACCTGATTTTGCCGGAACGATTTACCTGAACATTACAGTAGACAGCGAAGGAAAAGTGACCAGCGCTACCGTTGATCCAGTCCAATCCAAAGTCTCAGCTGAAGGCTTCAAGCAACTTTCAGAATTGGCCATTGAGGCCGCCAAGAAAGCCCGATTCACCACCCTTGCCAATAGCAAAAAGCAAGTGGGTTCGATTGTGATTACGTTCAAACTCAAATGACCTACTCTGAGGCATTACAATTTCTTTTTGATCAACTACCCATGTTTCACCGCGTGGGTGCTGCAGCTTATAAACCTTCTTTAATCAACACGCAAGCCCTTTGTGAATGGCTTAATCACCCAGAAAAAGAAGTTAAAACCATACATGTCGGAGGCACCAACGGTAAAGGATCCACCTCCTCTTTGATAGCGTCTAGTTTACAATGTGCCGGATTCAAAGTAGGTCTTTACACCAGCCCTCATTTAATAGATTTCAGGGAGCGCATCAAAATCAATGGTGAATGGATTAATGAAGATTTTATCACTGATTTTGTATTCAGATACAAAAATTGGAACGAACGTGATTTCGAACCCTCCTTCTTCGAACTCACCTTTGCCATGGCTATGGAATACTTCTATGCGCAAGGAGTTGATTACGCAATCATTGAAGTAGGCATGGGAGGCAGACTGGACAGCACCAATGTCATCACTCCAATCCATTGTGTCATCACCAACGTATCCAAAGACCACATGCAGTTCTTGGGCGATACCATTCCCAAAATTGCGCAAGAAAAAGCTGGAATCTTAAAACCGAACATTCCGGCTACTTTTGGACCTATGCGCGATGAGGCACTCGTTGTCCTAAAAAACAAAGCGCATGAACTGGGTATTTCTTTCGAGACTGCAGAAATCCAAACCACTTTTGACAGCCCTTTGACAGGAGCCTGTCAAGAAGAGAACAAATCCACGGCCTACACCGCTCTAGAATCGCTTAAAAAACAAATTCCCGGATTGACCACAGAACACATCCGTCAAGGATTTGCAGATGTTATTCAAAATACAGGAATCAGTGGTCGATTTCAAACCCTTTCTGATCATCCTAAAACCATTGTGGATGTGGGGCACAATGAGGACGGATTGAAATTTGTCTTTTCGGAGATTGCTAAAATTCCGCATCAGAATCTCCACATTGTTTTAGGCATGGTCAATGACAAGGATGTGGAAAACATTCTAACGATGTTTCCTCCAGCCGCGTATTATTATTTTTGCAAAGCCAATATTCCGCGCGGAATGGATGCGAATGAACTTTGTCTTAAAGCACAATCTAAAAATCTACGTGGAGAAGTCTTTGACAGTGTAGCTGCAGCTTATACAGCATCGCAAATACAGGCGCAACCACAAGACCTCATCTTGGTGACAGGGTCATTCTTCACCGTTGCTGAAGTATTGGCCATCAAGCATTGAAGGCCTTCCAGCCTTGAGCTCGCAGTGCAATCGCTTCATTTCCTCTGGTGATAATACGTGGACCGCTAATCTTTTCTGTCATATGACCAATCACCGTAAAATGAGGACTGCCTTTTATCTTTTCATAGTCTGATTGAGCAATCGTAAAGAGCAATTCATAGTCTTCACCGCCATTCAATGCGCAGGTAGTTGCATCCAAATTAAACTCTTCTGCCACGCGCTGCACATCAGGTGAAACAGGAATCTTGGCCTCATACAAATCACAACCCAATTCACTCTGCGTGCACAAATGCATTACCTCAGAAGACAAGCCGTCAGAAATGTCAATCATCGCAGTGGGAGTTACCTTCAAATCATCCAAAAACTGAATGGCATCCACCCTGGCCTCTGGTTTTAATTGTCTTTGTAGAACATAGTCATAGCCAACCAACTCTGGCTGAATGGACGGAGTTGCTTTATACACTTCCTTCTCTCTTTCCAAGACTTGCAAACCCAGATAGGCCGCACCCAAATCACCGGTAACCACCAACAAATCATTGAGTTTGGCTCCTGAACGATAACTCACCTTTTCTGGATACACCTCACCGATGGCAGTAATGGAAAGTGTCATCCCATGCAAAGCTGTTGAGGTATCACCTCCAATCAAGTCCACGCCATATTTCTCACAAGCTATTTGCATACCTGCATACAATTCCTCAATGGCCTCTAATGAAAAACGATTGCTCACTGCAAAACTTACTGTGACATATTTGGGAATGGCGTTCATGGCGCAGATATCGCTTACGTTCACTGCAATGGCCTTGTAACCCAAATGCTTTAATGGTGTATACATCAAATCAAAATGCACACCCTCCACCAATAAATCAGTAGTGACTACTTGGTCTGTTGATCCGCCAGTTGCCAACACAGCTGCATCGTCGCCAACACCCTTCAATGTTGATTCATGTTGAGGGACAAAATATTGGGTAAGGTGATTGATCAATTCAAACTCACCTAGGCTATCTAACTCCGTGCGATTTTCCATGGGCCAAAGATACTACGATTGTGATGGACGAATTCCCTTCAAATTCATTTGAATCGATGTTCTACCGTTGAATACATTAATCTCCAAAGCACACAAAACATCCACCGGTCCCGCCAATATTGTATCCATATGTTCCGCCATATTAAAACCGATGGCGTCATAATAAGTCCCTCCTATTCCTTGACGAAAAGAACACTTGAGGTGTTTTCCATCCGCTCCTATTTGTCTTGGAGGAAAAGCGGGGCGCAATCCCTCAATCAAAAATACAGGAGCCATGTTGTCTGGACCGCAAGGGGCGAATCCGCTTAAAGCTTTAACCCAGTCCATTTGCAACTCGGACAACTTAACTTCGATATCATACAATACAACAGGAACAGGATGTACTCCGTTTAGCGATTCCCGAACCACCTCATTGAACTTTGTTCTAAATGACAATAGATTTTCTTCCTTCAAACTCATCCCGGCCGCCATGGTATGTCCGCCAAACTGAATCAACTCTTCTTTGCAAGCATTGAGGGCTTCATAAATATCCAAGCCTTCAATGGAGCGAGCGCTGCCTGCCCAAACATCATGGCTTTTGGTGAAAACTATGGTGGGTCGGTAGTGTTTCTCCAAAACACGCGATGCCACAATTCCAATCACCCCCTTTAACCAATGCTCATTCCACAAAACATTGACAAATGCATCTTGGTTAAAGGAATCTGCTTCCCACACTGCCATGGCCTCTGCAGTCACATTTTGATCGATACTTCGTCTGGATTGATTGTACTCCTCTATTTGTCCCGCTATGCTTTCCACTTCGGAAGGATCATTGGCCAAAAGCAGAGTCACTGCGGCATTACCCGAGGCTATTCGTCCTGCAGCATTGATGCGCGGTGCAAGTAAAAATACAATATCACTAACTGTCCAAATCCTTTCTTTGGCTCCAGAAAACGCAATCAATCCTTTCAAACCTGGGCGCATATTCTGCTGCATCATTTGCAATCCCTGCGCTACCAAATTTCTATTCTCGTCTACCATTGGAACGATGTCCGCACAAGCAGCGACAGCAACCAAATCTACCGTTGCCAATATCCAAGCCTTAGGCCAACCCATTTTCTCTGCGCAAGCCAACATTAACTTGTACCCCACACCGCATCCACTCAATCCTTTGAATGGGTATTCACAATCTTTCCGCTTGGGATTCAAAACCGCATTGGCGGCTGGCAAAATGTCCGGTTCGTGGTGATCACAGACAATTACATCGATTCCGGCATTCCGGCATTCTAAAATGCGCGGACCATCTTTGGTACCACAATCCAAAGTAATGATCAAATCCACACCCGCATCAATGGCCCATTGTGCGCCCTTGGAGGAAAACCCATACCCTTCTTCGTATCGATCCGGAATGTAGGATATGCAATTGGCCTTGACTTGATTCAACACCGACATCACCAATGCCACGGAACAAGTTCCATCAACATCATAATCCCCAAAAACCAAAATCTTTGAGCCACGATCCAAATGAGAAAGCAGCAATTCCACAGCCTTGTTCATGTCTTGCATCAGAAAAGGACTGTGCTGAGGCAATCCCAAAGGGGAAGAAAACACACCCCAATCCTCAATTTCTCCAGCTTGTATCAATCGGCTGAAAGGTGACAATCCCCTGCTCATTTCAGCTTCTTCTTTTCGTCTTTTCCAAATCATGCGGCAAAGGTGATGCTTTCAAGTCAACATCACAAATCTTGCATAACAAACACATATTTCGTCAGGATTTGCAACCTATTCATTTTCGATATGGTCTTTTTTAGTATATTGCACAACCGAAAAGCCTAAATTAAGAAATGAAAACAACCCAGTATTTCTCTTTATTCGTTTCAGCGATGGTCTCGTTATTGTTATTAACGGGCTGCCCAAATCCTGAAAATAAAATCCCTGCCAATTGTTTTGATGGCATCTTGAATAATAACGAGCAATTGATTGACTGTGGCGGTCCTTGCGAGGAATGCGACCATTGCATCGATGGGATATTCCAACCTGACTTGGGTGAAACGTGGTTGGATTGTGGCGGAGAATGCGGTGCTTGCGACCCTTGCGCCAACGGTATCCAAGACAGCTTGGAAATGGGCGGTGATGAGACAGGCGTTGACTGTGGCGGAACCAATTGTGGACCATGCGGTGACCTTTGTGGTGATGGATTTTTGAACGGAAACGAAACCCAAATTGATTGTGATGACACCGCTTATGTGGATGTTGACGGAAACAACTACTACAACTTGGGTGATATCTATACCGGAAATTGTCAAATCTGCCCTACTTGTATCGATGAAATCATGAATGGCAATGAAGTGGGTATCGACTGCGGTGGATCAATGTGCAGCCCATGTGCAACTGACGGTAACTGCACCAACGGAGTGGTTGATGGCAATGAGTTCTGGACAGACTGCGGTGGAAGCACTTGTCCTTATTGCGATTCTATTTTGGATTGGAATGCAGGAGCGACAGCCTTCACTTCATTGAGCTTCATCAAAACATTCAGCGGTTATAGTTTTGACGTAACAGGAACAACTTTGACCAGTGAAATGTTAAATATCAAATGTGCTGAACCTGCGGCTGGCTGGTTGCCAGGAACTGTAATTTCTATGAATCCAAGCACAACAGATCAGATTGCATACACCAAGAATGGTGTGGTTTATTCTACATTGATCAATGGCGCTTCTGGTTCATTCACACTGACCAAATTTGATGCTCCCGCGACAGCAGATGCTTATATCCGCGGAACCTTCACTGGAACATTGAAATCCAATACAGGAGCAACAATGTCCATTACCAATGGTATGATTCAAATCAGATACGAATAATCTGAAATTATATTTCACTCTAAAAAGGCTACCCATTGGTAGCCTTTTTTATTTCTTAATTGCTCTCAACATCTCCCGCTTACCCGGTGGGCCTTGCAAACGTTCGACTTGAAATCCTACTTGCTGAAGGTTTCTACGCACTTCTCCCTTGGCGCAATAACTAACCCATACTCCACCATCTTTCAATAAATCAAAACACCTCTGCATCATGGACAGTGTCCATAAATCTGGTTCCGTCTGGGGGCCAAAGGCATCAAAATAAATCAGATCAAACTTTGCGTCTGTTTCCAATTCTTGAAGTCCCTTTTTTATTTTCTTAAAATGAAATGAAGAACCTATCTGCATGATGTCATCAAACATACATTCATGAACGGCTTTCATAAAAGTCTTTCGACTTTCATCTGCCTGCACATCACACAGCTTTTCAACCAAATCATTTTGCAAAGGGAAAGGTTCCAACGCTGTATAATGGATAACCTGTTTGGGAGCAGCTTCGTAGGTCAATAAGGCATTCAAACCGGTTCCCAAACCAACTTCTAAAATCGACAATTCAGCTTGATGTTCAAACAAATTAAATCCATGTCCAATGAATACATGATTGCTCTCCTGTTCTGCTCCATGGCGCGAATGATAGGTTTCATTCACTTCTGAAATCAAAAAAGTAAATGACCCATCATCAGTGCGGATCAATTCCCGACCGGTCGAATTGTTCACCGCGGTATTGTTCAAAGCTTTATGCATTGGGCTTTCCGATTCTTCCATCTTCCTTTAATTTTGATTCACAAAAGCAAATTCATGGCAAAGAAAACCAAAACTACAACAACCAAAAAGAAATCTTTCTACTCAGAAACGAGCATGAACTTTTTGGAAACCTATCTGAATAACGCATCTCCTACGGGATTTGAAACTCCAGGGCAACAGCTTTGGTTGGATTATATCAGACCACATGTGGATGAATACATGGTGGATACCTATGGCACCGTGGTAGGTGTTATTAATCCGCAAGCAAAATACAAAGTTGTCATAGAAGCCCACGCAGATGAAATCTCTTGGTTTGTTCATTACATCACCATTGATGGGTTCATTTACTTGAGAAGAAACGGTGGGAGTGATCATATGATTGCACCCAGCAAAAGAGTCAATATCCACACCCCAAAAGGAATCGTGAAGGGTTTGTTTGGATGGCCCGCGATTCACGTTCGTACAGCGGAAAAGGAAGAAACGCCCACCATGAAGAACATCTTTTTGGACGTAGGTGCCAACAGCAAAAAAGACGTGGAAGACATGGGCATTCATGTGGGATGTGTGGCCACGTTTGATGATGAATTCATGGTATTGAACGACCGTTTCTTTGTGGGTCGTGCATTGGACAACCGCATCGGTGGTTTTATGATTGCTGAAGTAGCCCGTCTATTGAAAGAAAGAAAAGACAAATTGCCTTTTGGTGTTTATTTCACCAACTCCGTTCAAGAGGAAATTGGATTGCGTGGTGCGGAGATGATTGCCCACCGCATCAATCCCGATGTGGCCATTGTCACGGATGTTTGCCATGACAGCTCTACTCCCATGATGAACAAAGTACGTGACGGGGAATTGGCTGCAGGAAAAGGCCCTGTAGTGAGTTATGGTCCAGCCGTGCAAAATAACTTATTGAAACACATCATTGATGTTGCATCAAAGAACAAAATCGAAATTCAACGTCAAGTAGCATCACGTTCCACTGGAACAGACACCGATGCCTTTGCCTATAGCAACATGGGTGTAGCCAGCGCATTGATTTCATTGCCTTTGCGATACATGCACACCACCGTTGAAATGGTAGACAAGAACGATGTTGAGGCGGTGATTGAGTTGATTTACGCCAGTTTAAAAGCCATTAAGAACGGTCAAGACTGGAGATACATCAAATAATCCCTTTAGAAGGTAATGACAGGGGGGAAATGAGACTTACAAATCTCATTTTTCCCTTTTTTTCATATTGATTACCTTTGTCCAACGATTCAATGAAAGTCGAACTTAAACATTAATGCATGAACCATGTAGGTATCCGTCCTGAAGGAGCAACACTCGATTATTTGGGACTAAAAAATTTGGCTACGGCCTTTTGGAATCTTTCTCCAGCAGAATTGGTAGAGGAAACCATCTCACTTGAACAAGGAAGTCTAACCAGCAAAGGTGCCATCGCTATTGACACTGGTGAATTTACTGGTCGTTCTCCCAAGGACAAGTTTATTGTGAAAGACAGCAAAACAGAAAACTCTGTTTGGTGGAGCCAATTCAACATTCCTTTCGAAAGCGCCAAGTTTGATCGCTTATTCGAAAGAATGCAAGCTTACTTGACAGGCAGAGAAGTTTATGTTCGCGATGCCTATGTTTGCGCGGATCCACGCTACCGCATGAACGTGCGTGTGGTAACAGAATTTCCTTGGAGCAATATGTTTGCCTATAACATGTTCATGCGCCCCACTAAAGAGGAATTGAAAACAATCCAACCTGATTGGCATGTCATCTGCGTTCCCGGATTCATGGCCGATGCAGAAACCGATGGTACAAGACAACACAATTTTGCTGTCATTGACTTTACCAAAAAAATGGCCATCATCGGAGGTACTGGATATACTGGAGAAATCAAAAAAGGAATATTTACCGTATTAAACTACGTTCTACCGCATGAAAAAGGTGTCCTTCCCATGCACTGCTCAGCCAATGTAGGAAAAGACGGAGATACAGCCGTATTCTTTGGATTAAGCGGAACTGGAAAAACAACTTTGTCCTCTGATCCCAATCGTCAATTGATTGGTGATGATGAGCACGGTTGGACAGATACCACGGTCTTCAATTTTGAAGGAGGATGTTATGCAAAAACCATTGATCTTACAAAAGAGAAAGAACCGCAAATCTATGACGCCATTAAGTTTGGTGCCATTTTGGAGAACATCGGATTTGAAGAAGATGGCGTAACACCTGATTACGAAGACAAATCAAGAACTGAAAATACCCGTGTCAGCTACCCCATTCACCACATTGACAATGTGATGGATCCAAGCATGGGCGGTATTCCAAAAAATATTTTCTTCCTAACCTGCGATGCGTTTGGTGTATTGCCTCCCATCAGCAAGTTGACCAAAGGCCAAGCCATGTATCAGTTCATCAGTGGTTATACTGCCAAGGTGGCTGGAACTGAAGCAGGCATCACTGAGCCTACCACAACTTTTAGCGCTTGTTTCGGTGCTCCTTTCCTTCCACTTCATCCAACGCAATATGCAGAGATGATGGGTAAGAAAATCGATGAAAGTGGTGCCAAGGTTTGGTTGATCAACACCGGATGGAGCGGTGGTTCTTATGGAACAGGCGAGCGCATGAAATTGAAATTTACTCGTGCCATGATCACAGCAGCTTTGGAAGGAAAATTGGACCATGTTGAATTCAAAACCCACGAGGTTTTTGGTTTATCAATGCCCACCTCTTGTCCTGACGTTCCTGCGGAATTATTGGATCCAAAATCTACTTGGAAAGATGGATCTGCTTATGATACAAAGGCCAATGAACTGGCTGAAAAGTTTGTTGCTAATTTCGAAAAATTCAGAGAGTTTGCCAATGAAGAAATCATGGCAGCTGCTCCAAAAATTACGGCATGATACTACCTACTTCTGACATTACATTGTCAGCTTTAAAAGATCTGTTTTACGCATCGGAGAGCCTTGAGCTCTCCGATGTTGCAATACAACAAATCCAAAAAGCCCGCACCTATCTCGACTCGTTCAGTGGCGAGAATGGATCACCTGTATATGGCGTCAATACTGGGTTTGGTTCATTGTGCAACACCATCATCAAAGATGAGGAGATGGGATTGTTGCAAAAGAATTTACTCATTTCTCATGCATGCGGAATGGGTGAAAAGGTTTCGCAAGAAATTGTACGCTTGATGCTCTTACTCAAAGTAAA
>CANEVR010000058.1 GCA_947442505.1 Flavobacteriales bacterium
ATTGGTAATTTCATTGGGGATATCACTGTGCAGCAATTCAAAATCACCATTTAAACTGGTGTTGTAAAACAACAAGCGTTTGTTGTGCAAGTTGTTGTTGGTTTGGTAATAGTGCCAAATTTCAAAAGGCCAATAGTCCGGATCATGATTGCGCACAACACGTGTTGAAGGTTTCCCATATTGAAGATATACTCGGCCTCTGTCCGTTTCCCAACCTTTCTTGATGGCTGTGCCGAACTCATTGTTGCATGCAGCAACTTCTTTTTTATAGTCCGTCCAAGCCAATTCGGGGGAGATGGGATTGCGTTTGTACCAGAATTGATACATAAATCCTTGCATTTGCCTTAAGTTGTAGGCAGGCAATACTTCAATGATGATGCTTTTTTCATTTCCTTGCGCAATGGGACTCAAAGAACGAATGTGCTCTATCAACGTTAGGCTATCCTGAAATTGCTGAACAAAAGTGAGATCAATCGGCGGAGCAAGTGTTCCTGAATCCAAGTCTGTCTTTCTAAAGAATTTTCGCTCCTTTGAAGCCACCACTTGATTGGATTTGTCTTTGATTTCAAGTTTGAAAACATATTCTCCTGCGTTAAGCTTGCTGATGTCCAATTTTCCCAAAACAGGGATGACAGATTTTGCGCTCTCCCTTTTGATTCGGCTTAATCCAGGAATCATGTTGTTCTTAAGATCAAAAATGGAATATTGCACAATGAATGGGTCTTGAAGGAAATAAAGGTCTGTGTTGTACAATTCTGCGTAGAATTCTATTTCGTTTTCTTCTGAAAATCGGGTATCAGATATCAAAGGCAAGATGTCCACAGCGCCCTTGGTAAAGGCGTTGGGCTCCTTGGTCGGGATAGATGCTTTGACCCAAACAATATCGGAAACAAACGCTCCTTTGTTCAGATTGATGACTTGTATTTCATCTTTCAAAATGCTCTTTTTCTGATCCGTTAATCCCAGATCCATCATTTCTATTTCAATCTGGATATTTCCATTCTCCGCAGCGATCCGCTCGATAGCAGAGCAGTTCTGACACTGGTCTTCCTTGGAATTCCATGGGAATAAGGCTTTTATTTTTTTATACCCAATGATTTGATCATTCTTGATTAGGGTGATTAAGATTTCCGCGCCTATGAATTGTGATTGATTTTCAGTGAAACTTTTCAAAGATGTGCCATCAAAATCAAAATAAAATTCGATGTAAGGTTGGTCTTTCCCTTCATTCACCGCAGCGGGTAAATGAAATACCCTATAATCTGTGTAGCAACGCATTGTCCATCCCATTTGGGATAGCAGAGAAAATACCAAGACAAAGTAAAGTGACTTCATCCTTCAAAAATACAACAACTACTGTTGCTCATCTTATCCAAAATTTGAAAAATCCATTCACCCCAGGTACATGAAATGGCATAAGTTTCAACAGATTCCCATACAGGGATAGTAAGATTTGGTGACGGCCATTTGGCGAGTATTGTTTTGCCGTTCTTATCAATGATTGAAACTGATCAGTGGTAATTTGTTTTTTCCGATAATAATGCCCTGCCACAGATAAGAAAGCCAAGATGGTTCTACTGAGTTTTGGCGCCATCCCCTTGGGTATCTTATTCCAGAATTCATGGACGTATAAATCACATCCTTTGCCCCATTTTTCCAAATATTGAAAGCGATTTCCTATCACCAACTTTTGTTCATCAAGACGGTAGTAGCAATCAGGATTTTTTTCCGGAAAGGTGAAGATGCGCTCTCCCTTGAGTAAAATGTGTGTGTGAAATTCAATGTCCTGTAGGCGCGGGTAATGAGCATTCCATTTGAAATAGGGAACGATGGATGCTGTTTTCCACAGAGGCGACATGCTGGTCCATGTAATATCGTGTTCAATCAGTCGCTCTAAAAATCGATCCTTTGGAGGGATCCAAGGTTGAATAAAATCTTGTTCACTGAAATTTCCTTTAAAGGGCAAAAGCGGAAATACCCATCCAATGCCATTGGGATGCAACTTCGCCATTTTCACCCTTTGCTCTAAACAGTCGGAAGCAATCAAATCGTCAGAATCCAAGAACAAAAGATACTCTCCTGTGGCCATGGTCATCCCCATGTTTCGTGCAACAGCTCCTCCTTGATTGCTCTGCTGGTGGTATTTGATTCTTTGATCCTTACTTGCAAATTCTTGAATAATGCGTAAGCTATCATCCGTCGATCCATCGTCAATGATGATCAATTCCCAATCCTTATAACTGCTGGCCAATACGGAGTCAATGGTTTCTCCAATGAATATGCCCTTGTTGTAGTTGGGACAAATGATTGATATTTTATGCTGAGAATACATGATTCAATATGGTTAAGGACATCTTCTGAGCGGTGTGTTTCTCAGCCAATTGAAGGGCTCGACCCGGTTGATGGTTTTTCAGTACTTCAGGTGTGTATTGTTCCAAAGAACAACCCAAATGATGGTCTTCAATGGTTTTGAATACATCTCCTTTTGGTCCAATATAAAAGTAGGGTTTGGACAGTGGTAGAAAGTCATAGAACTTGGTGGTGTGAAAATTTTGATTGTCTTTACTCAGTAATATAATTAAACCGTCGCTGGATTGTAGATATTGGTCGATACCTTGTTCTTGCCATGGCGAAAAACGAATCACGTTGTATTCTTTGACCATTTCCTTTTGAGTGTCTTCTGTAAAGTGACCGATAAAATGCAATAGCGGTTGTTGCTCAGATGGTAGGCTATTCAATGCTTTTAGTGCTATTTTGATGTAAGGCATTGAACCATCATAGAGATTTCCCGCATAGGTGAAAGTGGGTTTATCGGACACGGGAGTCTGAGCCATTGAGGTTATTGACCGATCCGTAAAATGCGGTATCAAAATCTTCTGCGCCTGGGTTTCTTCGTCTTTAAACTCATCCAAAATAGCTTGGTATGGTGCAGAGACGAAGTCGGACTTCATTCCCACCTCTTTTTGAAAATGTTGTTCTGTGGTGCGTTGGCGTTCATTGAGCAATTGAAGTCCGTAATTCACGGCGTTCTTCCAGGGGTCTCGGAAATCGCACCACAACTGAATCTCAGGATTTTCCTCTTTGAATTCAGAAGCATAAACGCTCAAACTGAATGGTGCGCAGCTCACAAATAACAAATCAATGGGTTTCTTTTGGTGGATGGATTCTAACTTTTGCGAAATGGCCAAACCTGCAAAGCGGCAGTCATCTATTGGGTTTCCAGGTGTAAAAACGCCATGCCATTTTTTGAGTATCCAAAGCCAAATAGAGTTCAATATTCCCTTGCGGAAATACAATGCGTTGAAATTGTTTTTTTCATCAATGAAATGGTAATCAAAGGATTTTATGATTTCATCGCTGATCCAATTTTGCGAACCTTTGTTTGAATTTGTTGTTGTCTGAGTAACAATACTGATATCATGCCCCAATGCCTTCCACTCCTTGGCCAACTTGGCAGAACGCCTTCCTCCAATTCCTTGGTTGGGCGGGAACTGCCAATTCAAAATCAAGATGTGTTTTTTCACCATTGCGGGCTAATTTAGAATAAAATTGCATTTTCAAAGTTGAAAGGATGAATACGATCATAGAACAGGACCAAGAAAATTGGAAAAACACAACGCTTTTGGGTGCCCTGGGCATTGAGATGTTGGAAATGACCAAAGAGAGGGTAACGGCAAAAATGCCGGTGGATGCCAGAACACATCAGCCTTATGGAATCCTTCATGGAGGAGCCAGTGCTGCATTGGCCGAGACAGTTGCCAGTGTGGGTTCTTACCTCATTGCAAAAGAAAACAACAGCATTGCAGTGGGCGTTGATTTAAACATCACGCACCTAAAATCCAAGAGACATGGTTGGGTCACGGGTATTGCTACACCCATAAAGATTGGTCGTAGTCTCCATGTTTGGTCCGTTCAAATTGTAGATGAAGAGCAGGATTTGATTGCAACAGCCAAATTGACCACCATGATTAAAGTGGCCAAATGAGCGCAGACATTGCAACATTGATTTCTGGTGAATCCTTTGGTTACAACATTACATTGCCCCAATCACAGGGAGGGAAAGTACTGTCGGGTTCTTGGGACAATGTCAATTATGTACAACCTTTCGATTCCAATGCAACACCCGGTGCGGTGGGAGGAAAATGTTTGAATCACAAAGAATATTTGATATTGGTTGAAGATGCCAAGTCCGCCATGCTCGCCAACGGATGGCGAAAGATAGTTACAAGTAGATGCTTTGATTGGTCGGTGGAAAGTTGGAATGCAGCGCAATACATCCAACAATTGCGTCGTCGTTTTCCAGAGTCTTTCTTGGTGGTCATGCATCATCCCATTTGGGGTCGATGGATTGCAGCATCACCAGAATTGCTATTGAAAAGGCAAGGAAGTCAGATAGAGACAATGGCCTTGGCGGGTACTTTTTCTGCTGATTCAACAATGGAGTGGGGAAGCAAGGAGATTGAAGAACATGAGGTGGTGAGAGATATGATTGTTCAAACATTAAAGGACAATGATGTTGAGCGTATACAAGTTCATCCCCGCAATGAGTTGTATTTTAAGACAGTGAAACATTTGCAAACCAAAATTACGGGAACCATCCTAGGTGACGCAAGAAACTTGATTTACGCGCTGTCGCCCACACCGGCATTGGCGGGTATGCCCGTTCAACCCGTGTTGGATTGGATTGTTCAGCATGAAGGTTATCAGAGAGGCTTGTATGGCGGTATAATAAACGTTCAAGATGAAGAAAATAGCTATGCCATTGTATTGTTGCGATGTCTTCATCTGACAGATAAAGGTGTTCTGGGTTTTGTTGGGGGAGGAGTAATGCCGAACAGTGATGCTGAAATAGAGTGGAATGAAACAGTGATGAAGCAGAACGCATTTATCTTTGCGCAAGATGAGAATATCCAATAAAACAGTAGTCCAATCTTTGTTGTTTTTACTTCAAGAAAGAGGAATTCAAAATATTGTATACTCTCCAGGTTCAAGAAATGCCCCATTTGCAATTGCTTTGGATGGGCATGACTTTTTTAATGTTCATATAAAAGTAGATGAGCGGAGTGCGGCATTTTTTGCGCTAGGCATGGCCCAGCAATTGAAAAAACCTGTAGCATTGATTTGTACTTCAGGAACCGCTCCTTTGAATTATGCCCCGGCCATAGCAGAGGCTTTTTATCAAGAAATCCCTTTAATTGCGATTACCGCTGATCGTCCTGCTGAGAGCATCAATCAAAGTGAAGGACAGTGCATTGATCAAATAGGTATTTATGACAATTTTATCAAAGCACAGAGCTGTGCGATGGAAGAGGCGAATGGTGATGAGGATGTCCAGGCCAATCATCTTTTGTTGGCCCAAACGTTGAACAATGCCATTCAATTTCCGCAAGGTCCTGTGCACATCAATGTTCCTTTCAAAGAACCACTTTACACCGAGGCGACTTCATTGAATCACCTGACCCAAATTCCATCCGAACAGCCCCAACCGCATGTTTCTCCTCATTTTCCCGTTTTCCGAACTGATTGGAAATACTTGGTTTTGATGGGACAAAATAATGATGACGCTAGCGCTGAAATGGTTCAAAGATTGTCAAAATTGGAGAATGTGTTGATTCTAACTGAGACACACAGCAATGCACATGCTTTGGGAGGTTTGGATTGCATTGATCGTTGGATCATGTCCCTGTCTGAGACGCAAATTCAATCCTTGCATTGGGATGTGGTGGTTTCATTGGGCCACAATATCATTTCAAGAAAAATCAAAGCCTTGATAAAAGCAAAGGCAAAGGCTCATTGGTCCATTCAATGGCAGACCAATCCAATAGATACGTATCGATTGAATCCCGAGATATTTCAGTGTTCCATTCGTGAATTCTTGCAGAATTGGTTGAAGAACATGGATCCCTCCAATGCGTTAGACTGCGCCAAGAAACCATACATGTCACAAGAAGTAAATCTTGTGCAATATTTTGATCAACGTCCTTTTTCTGATTTGAAGTTGTTTTATCATCTCTCCCAATCTTGGCCCCAAGGTGCCCAGATTCAAATGGGCAATAGTTCTGTTGTGCGTTATATTCAGTTGTTTGAACAGCGTCGTGATGTGCGTTTTTTTGGAAATAGAGGAGTTAGCGGAATAGACGGTTCCACCAGCACAGCAGTCGGTGCGGCTTTGATGGTCAATCAGCCAGTTGTTTTTGTTACGGGCGATTTGTCTTTTTTATATGATGCCAATGGCTTGTGGCATCAACCTTGGCCAAACAACTTGAAAGTGGTAGTGGTAGACAACGGTGGTGGCGGAATCTTTAAAATCATTGATGGTGCAAAACGTGAACCATCTGTTCCTCGTTTTTTCGAAACCCCCCACCAGAGAGACTTGTTACAGTGGATCAAAGGTTGGGGACTCACGGCCATTGAACTGAAAGATCCTAATCAAGAGGCACTAGAAAAATTCTTCGTAAATGCCAATTGCCAAGTTTTGGTGGTGAAAACCCAATCTGCGGTGAACCCAATTGAATTAGATTTGTTCTTTGAATACTTTAAACAGCAAAATGAGAGAGTGGAAAACAATTAAGGAATATTCAGATATCCTGTTTGAATGGCATGATGGCATTGCAAAAATCACCATCAATCGCCCTGAGGTATACAACGCTTTTCGTCCGCAAACCAATGTGGACATGATCGACGCCATGGACATCTGTCGCGAGCGCCAAGACATTGCCGTCATTGTGATGACAGGCATTGGTGACAAAGCTTTCTGTAGCGGAGGTGATCAGAATGTCAAGGGCGTTGGTGGTTATGTGGATGACAATGGTGTTCCTCGTCTGAATGTTTTGGATTTGCACAAGCGAATCAGGGAAATTCCAAAACCAGTCATCGCAATGGTCAATGGTTACGCCATTGGAGGCGGACATGTCTTGCATGTCGTTTGTGATTTGACCATCGCTTCTGACAATGCCCGCTTTGGGCAAACGGGTCCTAAAGTGGGTTCATTTGACGCGGGTTTCGGATCCAATTATTTGGCCCGTCACGTTGGGCAAAAAAAGGCACGAGAAATTTGGTTTTTGTGTGAGCAATACACGGCCCAAGAAGCTTGTGATATGGGCATGGTGAACAAAGTTGTTCCTCTGACTGATCTAGAAGATACCACCATTCAATGGTGCAAGACCATCATGAAACGCAGCCCATTGGCCATTAGAATGATCAAGCGCGGATTAAATGCTGAATTGGATGGCCAGCGCGGATTAATGGAGTTCGCTGGCGACGCCACATTATTGTATTATTTGACACAAGAAGCGCAGGAAGGTAAGAAGGCTTTCTTGGAGAAAAGAGATCCCGACTTTCAGCAATTTCCAAAGTTTCCCTGATGAAAATTGGTCCTTGGATTTCCGCCTCTAGGCTAAGAACTTTGCCTTTGGCAGCTTCTGGGATTTTATTGGGTGCAGCGCAGGATAGAGGTGTTCCAATGAATGTTTTGACTTTGATGTTGGGCTTGCTAACGGCTTTTTTGCTTCAAATTCTTTCCAACTGGGCCAACGATTTGGGTGATTTTGAAAATGGTGCCGATCAAGTTCGCCTGGCAGGTCCTTCTCGGGCTGTTCAGTCAGGTAGCATTACTGCCCATCAAATGAAAAGGGGCGTTTTTTCCATCGCTTGGGTTACCCTTATTTGCGGAATTCTATTTTTATACCAATCCCTTTGGTTGAACAACCGTTACAGTGATTTTTGGATTTTTCTGTCTTTTGGTCTCATCGGAATCATTGCAGCCTACGCCTATACAGCTGGTCCCAAACCTTATGGTTACATTGGTTTGGGCGATCTATCCGTGTTTGTTTTCTTTGGTTTGATGAGTGTTCTAGGTATGCATTACATTCTTTACAACAGCATTGATCAAAACGCCTTTCTACTTTCTGTTTTTATGGGAACCATGTCTGTTGGTGTTTTGCATCTCAACAACATGCGCGATATTGATGACGATGCCAAAGCTGGAAAAATTACGGTAGCGCTCAGATTGGGATGGCGCAGATCCAAATGGTACTTATTGGCCTTGTTTGCTTTGGGTTTTGGATCCTTGATTTATTTTATGTTCCCCATCACAAAGGCTAGCATCGCTTTGGTTGCAATACCATTGGTCTTTATGCTTTCCATATGGAAAATTCAAGAGCCTGCAAAATTAGACCCCTTCCTAAAAAAATTGGCCTTGGTTGTTTTTTTTAATGCTATCTTCGTCTTCATCCTGACAAGGGTATAACCTAGCGTATGAAAGACAATTCAAAAAAGGCGGCTCATTTTTACGGAGTCAACTTTCTACAATTTATTTTCTCCAGCCTAGTGGCGCTTTATTTGGGCTATGTTGCTGTTGGAGGTATTCCTGCACTGCTAGATCCAAAGCGAATGCAAATTCCAGTGTATTTTGTTTTCTTTGATTGGCTTGTTGGTGTTTTACTTTTTGTGCTTGGTGTAGGCGCGTCCATTCAAATGAGAAACAAATTCATCAATCAGAAAAAAGCTGCAGCAAACAATATGAGAAAAGGTTTGGTGCTATTTGTTGTCGGCTTGATTTTTCTCAATTGGGGAATGAATGTCTTCATCATTGCAGGTTCTTCTTTCATTGTTTCAGGTTTTTTTAGAAAAACGGATGGTCTTTGGCTCCACGGTTTATCACTGGCCATCATTTTGGTGTCCATGGTGCTGATAAATTTTGATATCCCTTTCCGGTTGGGATATTTTGGTATTGATTTTCAAAATGATGGTTTAGTCAAATTAACAGCGTTTCTATTGTTCAATGGATATTACTCTTTTTTTCCTTGGGTGGCCATATTTCTGAGTGGAATGGCAGTTGGAAAAGGAGTGCTGAGACCCCGCGGTTTTTTCCCTCCATCCTCTTTGATCGCCATCGTAATCATCGTGGCTGGTTTCATGGTGAATAGATATTGCGAGGGACTTTATCCGCAAATGGATATGTATCGTGCTAAATTTCTTTATCCTTTCGATCAATTTGTGTATCAGCCATCCTTTATGCTTTTCATTATTGGATTCTCTTGGTTGCTGATCAATTTTATCAATCACTTCTTTACATTCATCCATGCAGAGAAAACTTTGGATGTTATCAAGAATCTCAGCTACCAGAAGTATTCGATTTTGTTTTTCTTTTATTTTTTCTGTACACTTTTCATTATTGGATTTGCGCACAGCGGCACAATCATTATCGGATTTTCTTTTCCGAGCACCTTGATGATTTCATTGCTAATTCTTTTTATCGGAATGATGTTCCTACTCAAATTATGGAAGAAGAAAGTGAACAAGTACACACCGTTGGAGTGGTTGATAAAATCCGTTTCATTAAAGAACAATTCGGCCAGCTAAGCTTCAAGCACTGGAATCTTGTATTTCTTCGTCCTGCAAAGACTTCCAGAAATACAATGCTTGATCACCAGGTTTGTTATGTTTTTCTGAAAAATGAACATGGACAAGTAGTGGCCAGAGGTGAGATTGCCCCAATTATCGGTTTGTCTAAAGAAACTTGGAGTCAAATCGAGGATGCCAAACAAGATTGGATGAATGGTGAATTTTCTCAAGCAGCACATTGGCCATCGTCCATTCATGCCGCTATCGATATGCTTTGGCAAGACCTTTTTCCTCAACCTTTCCCAGCGCATTGTTTAATCAACGGTTTGGTTTGGATGAATGATATTGATGCAATGTACAAAGAGGCATTGGAGAAACATCAGCAAGGTTTTAATTGTATCAAACTAAAAGTAGGCGCGTTAAATTTTGATGATGAATTGGATTTAATCAAAGCCCTGAGAAATCAATTGGGTTCAGATGTTACTCTCCGTTTGGATGCCAATGGCGCTTGGACTCCTAATGAGGCCATGAGCAAATTAGAAGCGCTGAGTAAATGGAACATTCACTCCATTGAACAGCCCATTGCAGCCCGCCAATGGCAAGCCCTGCGCGGACTGTGCAAGAACTCTCCAATTCCCATCGCATTGGATGAAGAACTCATTGGAATTCCATCTTTAGAAATGCAGGATGTTTTAAACGAGATAGAACCACAATACTTGGTCATAAAACCTTCTTTGCATGGCGGACTTGATAAATCATCACTTTGGATTCAGACAGCAGAGCAAAGGGGTATTCAATGGTGGGCGACTTCCGCTCTGGAAAGCAATGTCGGTCTCTCTCACATTTACCGTTGGCTCGGTCAATTCAATAATCCATTGCCCCAAGGATTGGGGACAGGCCACTTGTACACCAACAATTGGGAGAGTCCATTAGAACTCCAAGGTGAATCCATGAATTGGAACAATCTTTCAAACTGGAAGGAACCATGGAATTAATCATTCAAAATGGTCACGTCCTCAACGCTATTGAGCATTTTCCAGAAATAAAATTGTGGGTCGATGATTGGTTGTCCGATAAGTCAAAATTTGAATTTGAGACTTCAGGGACATCGGGTATCCCCAAACAGTTGATTTTTTCAAGACAGCAATTGGTTGCGAGTGCCAAAAGGACCTGTGAATTTTTCCATTTGGAATCAGGGACTAAGGTGCTGCACCGTCTTCCCATGCAATTCGTTGCGGGTAAGATGAACATCATAAGGGCATTGGTGAGTGGGCATTCCGTGTGGGCAGAACGACCTTCCATGCATTTTGATCTGCCATGGAATCCGGAGAATTTGCATTGGGATTGGTGGCCAACAACACCAGCTATGATGACCGCTTTTTTGGAGGCCAAACTGGATGTAAATGTTTTTCAGCGAATATTGTTGGGCGGTGGAAAGGTGCTTCCTAAGCTCTTAGAAGATATGACTTGTTTCAAGGGCAATTGCTTTGAGAGTTATGGAGCTACAGAAACATTGACCCATATAGCGGTTCGCTCCATTACCCCGAAATCAACCCATTTTCAATTGCTGCCTGGTGTTCGTATGACCGAGAATCATGACGGAATTGTCATCAATGACGAAGTCACAGAAATTCAAGTTTCTTTGAATGATGCCATTCATTTTATGAATGAAAAGGAATTTGAAGTGCTTGGTCGCTTGGATGATGTTATCAATTCTGGGGGTGTTAAAATTCACCCTTTGTTGGTGGAAGAAGTGCTTTCTCGGTTTACTTCTTTGCCATTCTACATTACCCAATCTCCAGATAACTTGTGGGGAAATGCCGTAACGCTCGTAGTGATTGAATCAGACATGATGCATTGGAAGAGCTTGAACCTAAAAATGATTTTTGAAAACCACCCCAATTGGAAACCCAAAAGAATGATTACCGTGCAAAAAATTGATAGAAATGAAAATGGAAAAATCATCAGAAAAATCAACCCCGAAGGATTGGTTAATAGCCTCTAACAACTTACACAAGATTGAGGAGATCAAGTTGTTTTTTAGAACAAATGGTCTGAATGTAAATGTCCTTGGTCTCAAGGAAGCAGGCATTGACATTGATGTTCCGGAGACAGCTTCAACTTTTGAAGGCAACGCCTGGCTAAAGGCCAATGCCATTCAGTCAATGTGGAATGGAAATGTCTTGGCTGATGACTCTGGTCTTTGCGTGGAAGCGCTCAATGGCGCTCCAGGTATTCACTCCGCGCGATACGCCGGAGAGCCAACATCGCACCCCAATAATATTGCTAAACTGCTTTCGGAATTGTCCAATTCCACCAATAGAGCAGCCCACTTTTTAACTGTACTTGTTGGTTACTACAATGGTCAGCCTTTTGAGGTGAAGGGTTATGTTCATGGAAAAATAAACCGTGCCCCCATGGGGTGGGACGGTTTTGGCTATGATCCCGTTTTTGTTCCAAATGATTGCTCAAGAACTTTTGCAGAGTTGTCCAATGAGGAAAAAAATATGCTGTCTCATCGTGCCAATGCCATGCAGCAATTGTTGCAAAAAATCAAAAGTTTGGGCTAAAGTTTTTTAGCGTAATTTGCAAACCCAAAACATTTTATTATGAGAAATTACTTGGAATTTGAATCTCCAATCAAGGAATTGAATGAACAGATTCAAAAGTTAAAAGATAGTGCCGTAAAATCAGGTGTCAACGTTGATACCGCTGTTCAAGAATTGGAGAGGGCATTAGAGGAAAAGACAAGAGAGATTTATAAAAATTTGGATCCATGGCAAAGGGTTCAGTTGAGCCGCCATCCGGATAGACCTTATGCTCTGGAATACATAGAGGCCCTGACGGAAGGTACTTGGATTGAGTTGCACGGTGACCGCACTGTAAAGGATGATAAGGCAATGATTGGTGGATTTGGTCTGGTCAATGGTCAGTCTGTTATGTTCATCGGTCAGCAAAAAGGTGTCAATACCAAAATGCGTCAGTACAGAAACTTTGGTATGGCCAATCCAGAAGGATACAGGAAAGCCTTGCGATTGATGAAGTTGGCGGAGAAATTCAATAAGCCCATTGTAACATTGATTGATACTCCTGGAGCTTTTCCTGGATTAGAAGCAGAAGAGAGAGGGCAGGGAGAGGCCATTGCGCGCAATTTGTTTGAAATGATGCGTTTGAAAGTGCCCGTTATTTGTATCATCATCGGCGAGGGAGCTTCAGGTGGAGCATTGGGAATAGGCATTGGTGATAAGGTATTGATGATGGAAAATACGTGGTACAGCGTCATTTCTCCAGAATCATGCTCCTCAATCCTGTGGAGAAGTTGGGATCATAAAATTACCGCTGCCAAAGCGCTTAAATTGACTGCCGAGGACATGCACAATAATGGATTGGTGGACGGAATAATCAGGGAACCTTTGGGTGGCGCGCATGCCAATCATTCCGAGGCGGTAGAGATCCTGAAATCAGTTATTCTGGATTCGATTCAAGAATTGTCTCAGCTAGAAACAGAAAAGAGGACCGCCATTCGAATTGAAAAATTCTGCGATATGGGGCGTTTTGTAGAGCCAGAGATACAATAACTTGTGAAAAAAATAACAATCTTCTACCCATCCACATACATTATTAATGTAATTTCGCAAACGATAAAGAAAAGAAAATGAAAAAAAATAATTTGTTCGTTGTTTCAACAGTAGCCCTTGCCGTGGGTTTGCTTTCTGCATGTACCAATATCGGATCTATGCAAAAGAGAATGGCAGAATTCAATGCCAAGGTAAATCCGGATCCTTTAGAAGTTCACGGTGATACTGTATCTGTTTCCATCTCTGGTAAGTTTCCACCGAAATTTTTCGCCAAAAAGGTTGCCGTTGTTGCTACCCCAGTTTTGGTTTACGGTACCAGTGAAGTTAAATTAAAGGACAAGCAGTTTCGCGGAGAGGCAGCACCTGGAAATGGTGATGTAGTTCCTTTTGAAGCTGGAAAAACATTTAACTACTCGGATAAATTTGCTTATGCTCCGTCAATGCAAACCAGTGAGTTGAAGTTGCGCATTGTAGGTTCTCAAGGAAGCAAATCAGCCAACTTACCAGAAATAAGCTTGGCAAAGGGTGTCATCACAACTTCTTATTTGGTAAACAAATTGGAAGGTCAAGTGATGACTTCAACGGATAAATTTGTTAGTTCTACTTCCAATTCTTTCGAAGCTGAAATCTTATTTGATTACAACAGCGATAAAGTTCGTCCTGCAGAATTGAAAGACAAGGATATTGCAGCTTTGGTTGAATTCTTGTCTAAGACAATGCCAGCCAATCCACGCATGAAAATCACCAATATCGAAGTTCAATCTTACGCCTCTCCAGAGGGGGAGATTTTCTTGAACAATGATTTGGCAACAGGTCGCGGAGATGCAGGAAAAACTGTATTAATGGATCTTTTGAAAAAGAACAAATTGGAAGCTCAGTATGCTTCAATGATTCAGTTAAACCCAAAAGGTGAGGACTGGGCCGGTTTTAAAACAGCAATGGAAAAATCAGCCATTGATGACAAGGATTTGATTATTCGTGTTTTGCAACGCACGACTGACTTAGAGGCTCGTGAGCAAGAAATCAAGAACATTTCTAAGACGTATCAAGAAATCGAGAAGGTGATCTTCCCAGGTCTTCGTCGCTCTATAATCCGTGTTAATTATACTTTGGAAGGTTATTCCGACCAAGAATTAAAGGCCATGGCTTCTAACCCTTCTAGCTTGAAGTATGAAGAATTGATGAGAGCAGGTAGCTTGGTTACAGATTTAAACACACAAGTAGCAGTCTATAAAGAGGCTACTATGAAGTCTGACGCTGATTACAGAGCATATAACAACTTAGGAGTTGCCTATTACAATCAAGGTAAGACAGCTGATGCAAAATCACAATTTGAAAAAGCTTATGCCATGACCAAGAACGCTGAGACAGCTTGTAATTTCGGTTTGGTAACCCGTTTGGGTGGTGATGTGAAGAAGGCTTCTGCTTTGCTTAACGAAAGCGGATCAGCTGAAGCCAAATTCAACATGGGTGTCGGAATGATCATGGCAGGTAACTACGGTGCCGCAATCAATAACATGGGCAACAAGAAGACTTTCAACTCAGCCTTGGCAAGATGCTTGAACAAAGATTTCACAGGAGCCAAAGCTGACTTGGATGCATGTAACAATGACAACAACAGTGCAATGGGTTATTATTTAAGAGCCATCGTAGGTGCACGTTTGAATGATGCCAATATGGTGAAAGAGAGCTTGGCCAAGGCCATTGAGAAGGATGCGAAATTGGCTGAAAAGGCAAAGTCCGATTTAGAGTTCAGAAATTTTCAAGGAAACTAAACAGAGATTGAAGTGATGTTATGAAGGAGGCTTTGGCCTCCTTTTTTTTTCGCATAAAAAAAGGTTGTCAAAAATGACAACCTCTATATGAGAGTATGTTCTGGTTTACATCATTTGTTTGATGCTCATCGCCACTTTAGATTTTAATTCATTGCGTTTTACAATGTAATCCAAGAATCCGTGTTCCAAAACAAATTCTGAGCTTTGGAATCCTTCTGGTAAATCTCTTCCGATGGTTTCCTTTACGACACGTGGTCCGGCAAAACCAATCAAAGCCTTGGGCTCTGCGATGTTGATATCACCAAGCATCGCAAATGAAGCTGTGACACCACCTGTGGTAGGATCTGTGAGAAATGAAATGTAGGGTAGGTGATGGTCGGCCAATTGAGTCAGTTTAGCAGAAGTCTTGGCCATTTGCATCAATGAGAAACCGGCTTCCATCATTCGAGCACCGCCACTTTTTGAAATACAAATAAATGGACATTTTTCTGCGATAGCTTTATCAACACCACGGGCAAACTTCTCACCAACAACGGATCCCATAGATCCACCAATGAAACCAAAATCCATACATGCAATGACAGCCTTTTGGCCCTCAATCTTGCCCAATCCTACGCGCAACGCATCCTTGAGTCCAGATTTAGCGATGGTCGTTTTAATACGGTCTTTATAGGCCTTTGTATCCATAAACTCCAAAGGATCCGCACTAATTAAATGTGAGGCAACTTCAGAATATTCATTCTCATCAAAAAGAATGGAAAAATATTGTCTTGAATTTATTTTCTCATGGTATTCACATGAAGCACAAACCCAATCGTGCTCTGCATGCTGCTCACTGGTTACGACATGTTTACACTCAGGACATTGATACCATAAACCTTCAGGGATTTCTTTCTTCTCCTGACTTTGGGTAGTTATCCCTTTTTTCATTCTTTTAAACCAACTCATCTCATCCTAGATTATGGTCCAAAAGTAATAAAAATAAAGGTTGAAAATACCAGACTCAGAAGAGTTCAATTCCATTGACGGAAACAACATCCTGTAAGGGAAATTGACCCACCTCTTCTAATTCAATCCACTCTGATTTTCCTATCATTTTCAGCTGTTTTAATTTTCCTGAAAACTCTAAAATCTGATCTTGGATTTGAACGCTAATTCGTAACATAGGTTTATTTGTTTTAGCAAAGTTGATACTCCAATCTCGATTCAATCTTTCCTGAATATGAAAAAAAGGTTATTCCATGTTAAGAATTGACTTTTCTATCTCAAATTTGCCACATGCCCATTAACATCGATCGCAACCTTGCAGAGTCCCTAGGGAATTTGGAATGGATGGCCAAACAAGCTGTAGAAGGTTTCATTACAGGCCTCCACAAAAGTCCCTTCCACGGATTCAGTGTGGAGTTCGCTGAACATCGGTTGTACAACCAGGGTGATAGCCTGCGCCACCTGGATTGGAAACTGATGGCCCGCACGGATAAAATGTTTTTGAAACGGTATGAAGAGGAAACCAATTTGCGTTGTCAATTGATCATTGACGCCTCTGCCTCCATGCGTTTTCCAATAGATCAATTCAAAGCAAACGGCAAGCACAATAAATTGAGTTTCTCCATTTACAGTGCGGCTATTTTGATGGAGTTGTTTAAAAGACAACGTGATGCTGTGGGGCTCACCATGTTTCAAGATCAAATTGTTTTCAATGCCAAGCCTGCCACTTCAAATACACATCTTCAAAGGCTTTACAATCAATTGGAGCAATGGCTTGATCAAGATTGGAAAGCCCATGAGCAGTGGAAGACAGATATTGTACAGACCCTGCACCAATTGGCTGAAGAATCTTCTCGAAGATCCTTGACTGTGATATTCAGCGATCTTCTGGATAGCGCATCAAAATTAGAAGACCTATTTGCCGCGCTACAGCATCTTCGTTACAATAAGCACGAGGTGGTAATTTTTCATGTTGTTGATGAAGACAAAGAGTCCATGTTGAATTTTGATTCGCGATTGCATACTTTCATCGATCCTGAGACAGGTGAAACCATCAAGCTAAATCCCAATCTTCTGCAATCTGAGTACCAAGAGAAGTGGCAAAAATGGAAGTCTGAAATTGCATTAAAATGCAACCAGTTCTCGATAGATTTTGTTGAGGTGGATGTCTCTAAAGGATTTCATGAAGTAATGACTGCCTATCTCATCAAAAGACAGAAGATTTTGGTTCGGTAATCAACTAGAAAGGAAACCCAATTCCAAAGTTTAATATCCCTTTCAATTTGTAATCTTCTGTAATGCCAAAATATTTTTCGCGGAAGGCATTGTATTGACTTTTGGGTTGCCAACTCCATCGCTCGCCGATGGCTTTTTGAGGATCTCTGATTGGAAATCCCGCGTCCAAACGGATAATGAAAAAATCAAAATCCAAGCGCATTCCTGCACCTGCACCAATGGCTACTTCACTCAAAAATCTATCCCATTTAAACTCAGCGTTGGGCCTGGAGAAATCCTGTCTGAATAACCATATATTACCCGCGTCTATAAAAAAGGCAGGTTGAAATTTCTTGGTGATTTTAAATCGGTACTCAGCATTGAATTCCAGCTTGATGTCTCCAATATTGTTAAATGAAATGGCATTGATGGTATCTCTGAATGCACCTACCCCTAATGTACGGGCCTGCCACGCCCTAATTCCATTGGAACCTCCCACAAAATAGCTTTTTTCAAAAGGGATAGATTCTAGATTTTTCAAGGGTATGGCACATCCGACAAAACTTCTGAGCACCACGGAATTTCTGGTGTCTTTGGAGTAATACAGCCTCAGATCATGATCCGTTTTAAGGTATTGTGCAAACCGAATATCTTTGATTTCATAACTTCCCAGTTCATCCTTGGATGCTGGAGAAATCATATTGAATGCAGCGCGCATTGCGTTGCCAGCTCCCTCTATAAGAAGACCATTGTAATAGTAATAGAACTTTTGAAAATTTGATTTTTGGGTGTTAATCGTCAATCCAATTTTTGAAGCAGCGATAAAGTGATTTTGATAAGAGTTGGCCAGAAATTGGTCATTAAAATTGGCGATGTAGGATTCAAAAGATGGTGACTTATCAATTTTAATTACGGAGAATTCAGCCCATTCAATGTTGATTTTACTGACTTTATCTGGGTTTTCGACAAAACTCCAATCCATGCTGATTTGCGTTAAGTAGCGCTCATAGTCAGGTCGTACTTGATAGTTGTAAGTGGCTTGAACTGTTGATTTGGGTTCACTGCTTTTTTTACTGATACCAAAGGAAAATGGAAACAATCTTGGAAAGGATAGCGATATTTGGGGCCCTATTTCAAAGGTGTTCAATTGAAAATTATCTTGGATGTTTTCCTGTATGTTATCCTGACTATTTCCATTACTTCCCAATAATTGAGATGCCTCAAATCCAAGCATGACTTTGGTCTCCAAGTTTTCAGCACCTCCAAATACATTGCGGTGGCGGTAAACCAAGTTGCCATACACCCCAGCGTATCCAGATCTGTTGGTCACTTTTGGAAGAACGGAAACACTCTGCCTGGGAAGAGGGTTTAGATGAACATGCGCATCCAAAGCATAGGTGCCATTGTTGAACGAATTGGTTTTGGTTTTTAATTCAACATAAATATTTTGGGTAAGTCCCAATTGCCCTAATCTCTTGTAGGTGAGGTCAATTTTTTCACGACTATACAATTGTCCAGATTCAATGGCCAGATTGTGAGAAAGTAGTCGGGGTTTCATGAAATTTCTTTCATAATAGTGGATTTTTATCCCCTCAAATACAATGGTATCATCCTGATTTTCTTTTAGGGAAAGTGGGTCATAATCTGTTTGAATGAATATCTGATCAATGGTATATTGCTTGTGATTGACAAACTTGGTTTCATTGCCGAGTATGATACTTGGTTTTTTAAGGTTGTATATTAAGTCAATTTTATTCTTCTTATTTATACTGTCCGCTTTGATAACAATATAGTCCTTGGTGAAATCAAAATACCCTTTGTTGTTCAGGTATTGCGTGATTCTATCTCTGGATGCATCCAGAGCATTTACATTGAAGTTTTCACTGGTCTTGATTTGAATTTGATTTTTAATATCGTTGGCAAATAACCCTATACCATCATCTTCAATCATGAATTGAATATCGTTAATTTTGGTAGCAGCTCCTGGATAGATGTGGTAGGTTACGTAGTAGGCATTTTTGTCCCATCGGATCCATCGCTTGTATTGCCCTGATGTGTAAATTGGCCTGACTTTGACCTGGAAATACCCTTGTTTTTTCAAATGGGTTTCCATTATACGAGCCGACTTTTCCACTTTTGTTGAATCCAAAAGAACGGGAGGTTCTCCGACGGTGTAGGCTAGCCATCCCCAAAAACTGTTGCAAGTGGTAGGGGTTTTCCCTTTTTTTTGCCGTTGCTCATTTTTTATTGCACAGCGCTGTTCTGCACGTTTCATGCTGCGCGCAAGCGGCTGATTGGGAACAAACCAGGTGTGAATCCTCATGTTTAACCGAAAGAAAACCAATTTTCTATTGGGACTTATTTTTGTTAATCCCAGTAATTCTTCTCGATTAAAG
>CANEVR010000059.1 GCA_947442505.1 Flavobacteriales bacterium
AAACTGCCTAAACATGACTCAGTCTGCAATTTACGGGATATTTAGAGTGAGTTTTAGGGTTGCATCAAAAATATATTTTCGCCCAATTGGGGAATGAGGAGGCGATCCTTTTTCGGATGTAGTTCTTTGATGCCGCGGTAAACATGAATGGGGTCTTGCATGCTTTCGTTGCTGAGGTCAAAACAACCGTAATGCATGGGAATCATGCGTTGTGCATTCATCTCATCAAAGGCCTTGATGGCATTGGTGGGACTGATGTGGTTGCTTTCCATGAACCATTCTGGTTGGTAAGCACCAATGCCGATTAGCGCATAATCAATGGACAATCTTTCACCATATCTTTTGAAATGACTTCCGTATCCAGTGTCGCCTGAGAAATAAATATTTTTGTCTTTGGTTTGGATGATAAAGCCACCCCAAAGGCGATCATTAAAATCAAAAAGTCCACGCTTGGACCAATGTCGCGCGGGAACAAATATGATTTTGAATGGAGCTTCCATCAAAACCTGATTCCATCCTGCACAAAGGATATGGTTTTTCTTGAAAACTTTCTTTAACAATCCGTCCATTTTCAAACCAGAGTAGACTTTCATTTCAGGATTCTTTTTCTTCAGTTGTCTCAGTGAATCAAAATCCAAATGATCGCGGTGATCATGAGACAGCAAAATAAAATCAATAGCAGGTAGGTCAATGACAGCAAAAGGAAGTTGACTTTTTCTGGGATAAAAAGGGGTGGCAGCTCCAAATACAGGATCTGTGATAAAACGAATTCCATCGATCTGAAAAAGAAAAGTACAATGACCCAACCAAACACAATAGTCCTCCTTTGCGAACAAATTCTGCGGCTGATGGCTTATGGGAACTGACCATACAGCATTCTTCTTCTCATCAGCATAAGGATTAACTTCATTTTTCCATCGGCGAAAATCCTTGTAGCTCGGTTGAAAAGGAAATTCATCATTGACATATTTTCCTTTGTCGGTGGGAGTTTTGGTAGTTTGATCTTCAGGAAACCAATAGGGGAGTGTTGGATTTTCGTTGGGGATTTGAGCCATAACTTTTGTTTCAGTCAATAGCAATAACAACAGTAATCGGAAAATTGTTGACATCACTTGGAATAAATACTATAACCTTCTTTTTTCATTATCAATTGTCCCAAAAGATTAGGATTAAAATTCGTTTGATTGTTATTTAAAACCACAACGAATTTCACCCCTTTACTTTTCAGATCTTCAAGATAAGAAACATTCAAAAGATCCTCTTGGTGTAATATCCAACCCTTGCGGTGCGCGAAATACATGGGGGTAGGCACGTCACCGCTGTTGATGGCGATGAGGTCATTGGGCTGACTGATTTGGTTCAAATCACTTTCCAAATTCAGCAAATGCTGCGAACTCGGTTTTAAGAAAAAATCATGTTGCTGATTGGCAATGCCTTCAATGGCTATGGCTGTCATGAGAAAGATCCTTACTTTCTTATTGTCTATTGATGACAAGCCGAACCCTGCCACCAAAGCCATCACGGGAACAAAAGGTATGATGTAATAACTGTGATGGGGAAAAGTATATCCAGCTTTTAATATGACAATCGAAAAGGAGAAAAGGGTGACCAACAGGATCCAAAAGATTCTTTTTTCCTTATGTCGATAAGCGGTAAACATCCCCCAGACAAACAAACCAAATCCAATGAATTTGATTGCAGTATCATAAAACTTTTGCGCAGTGGCTTGTCCATTTGTGATGATTTCTTGAAAGCCCATTGTGATACTTTTTCCCATGAAGAAATGCCAGAATCCATAGTTCTCTACCAAAAATGGAACCCAATAAAAATACCAGCATACCGCAGGTATAAGGGCCAAACCCGAAATGCACACAAAGAGTACTTTTCGTTGAACAGCAATAGTGGAATCAAAGATTGGAAAAACAAAAACAATGAGCAGATATCCACTGGGTAATTTGGCCAAGACACCCAAAAGTATGAGCAGGAAATAAGCCAATGCCTCTTTCTTTACGACTAATGGGTTTTGACTTTTCAAGAATTTAAAACCATAATAAATACCAGCAATGATGAGTGACATGGCAAAGGTATCGGGCATGATTTTTCTCGAAAATTGAAACCAAATGGAAACAGATAGCACCAATGTCGCATAGAAGGAAACCGATTCTTTAAAAAACAACGAAACCAATCGATAGAAGAACCATAGCCCGAAACTAGAAACAATGAGATTGATCAATCTTCCATACCAATGTTGGTAGCCAAAAATTTCAGCAGTTCCATAAATCATGTAATTCAACAATGGAAACTCCATTCCTGTAATGCCCGTTTTGTCTCCTGCAAAATCAACACGTGGATAAAATATGTTGTTATCTACTTCCAGAAAATTCCGAGCCACCATTGTCACAGTGGTCTGTCGCCAGTTGTGTTCCACTTCCAAAGGAGGATTGGTTATGCCAATCAGTCTAATAACAAATAAAACAACAATCCAAAAATGAATGTCTGAAAAATAGGGTAATGCTTTCACGTTGTTTTATACGGCAAAGGATGAATTATAACTCATTGTCAAATCGGGTATTGACCACATTGTTGAAAATGGATCCAAAACGGTAATTCAATCCAATAGAATAGTAGTAGGAGTAATTGGTGGCTACCGCTTGCTGTTGCAACAATACCTCGTTCAAGCTAGCATCTTGCTTGGGTAAATAGATTTGATTGCGGATCAAGGAATAATATCCGTAAAAATTAATGGAAAGGCCTTTGTAAATGCGGGCATTCAATTCCAAATTGATGTTGGTAGTGTTTTGCTTGACATTGTCCAAGAAGAATTGCGTATTCACTCCCAAACCAAAAGATCCCCATGTTTGATTAAAGGAACCATTCACATTCAATTGACCTGATGGTCTCCATTCCTTGGTCTCGAGATAGATGGTGGTGTCTTGGTAATCATTGTAAAAACTTCCCAAATAACTGGAAAAGGTCAATTGTTTGGTTTGTGATTCTTTAAAATCAAAAATATTGTATTCAAAAGCGGCGTAATGAGTGAAGCTGTTCTCAATGTTTTCATAATCACTGTGCGAATACTGATGAAAGGTTCCAAAAGACCAATGGGGTGTGATGGTCTTGGCGTAGGAGAAATATCCAGAATAGGTTTCTCGAACAAACTTGTCCTTAAAACCCATGTAATTGTAACGCTGAATATTGTTGTTGTAATAACTGCCAATTTTTATTTTATGGGTTTCCTTGTTTTGATTGGCAGATAAGTTTCCGCCCATACTGGTGGAACGGTAGGTGTCTTGTCCATTGCTAAAACCATTGACACTGAAATTAAAAACCCAAGCGTTGAAGTGATCTTCTTGCGGATTGCTTCCGATGCCCATTTCATTCAATTCCAAACTGTCATTTGAAATAACTTGGAGGGCATTGATTTTTTCCAATTGAAGCGCATAACGCACCAAGCCCATGGAGACATAATTTTTTAGCTTCTCTCTAATTTCATTATCCGTATTGATGGCATTGGTATTGAATTGAAGGGTATCAATCAAATGTTTAATTTTTTCACTGCCTTCAAATATCAATTGATATTCAAATCCGCCGCTACCTGTTTCAAGAGCGGTTATTCTTAAGTTGACATCTGCTACAAACTGATCTTGTACAAAATTGGCCCAGGTAATTTCGGTTTTTAAATAATCACTATAGCACCAAGCGCTGCAACGAATAAATACATTGAGCGATTTGTTGTTGTCGATTTGAGCGTTTGCATTTAAAAAAAATGTACCGAGCAATATGGCTATGAAAAATTTCTTTGTGGTATTCATTCGGTGAAATTAAAAGTTTGTTATAGGATAAAAACGATATTCTTGATTTTTATTATTAAAGGTCTGATTCGATGGGACATGAATAATCCCATTTAATGCTGAAAATCCAATGAGATCACCACTTCCCAAATAGTTCAAGATTTTGAATTGGTTGTTTTCAAGAACAACGGGAATCCATAGGTCCAATTTTTCATTGGTGCTGATTGTATCTTGGATTTGGATGTGTTGCGAAACAATTTGGTGAGACCATTGAAGTTTGATCCAAGGAATTAAATAGGCTATGGCACAAACCAAGGTTGACACTGGATTTCCCGGAAATCCAAATAAGATGGTTTGATTCTTTTTGCCCAACCACATCGGTTTTCCTGGTTTCTGCGCTATGCCATGAAACAAACATTCAAACCCATCCTCTTGCCACAATTGCGGCAGATAATCTTTCCCGCCTTTGGATACTCCTCCTGAAAACAAAAGGATGTCCCATTGCAGAGCATGCTGTTGCATCCAATCCTGAATGATGAGCGCATCATCGTTTAAATGAAAAATTTCGATTTGACGAGACAAGGGTTGCACCAATACTCTTAATGCATGTGCATTGGAAGTACGAATTTGATGGGTTAGGGGACTAACATCCATCGGAACCAATTCATCTCCGGTTGAGATTATAGCAATGGTTGGTCGTTGATACACCAATGGCATCGTGATTCCACATGAAGCCAATACAGCTACCACGGCGGCTGAGATGAAGGTGTCCTTTTTTACAACGACATCATTTTTTTTATTCTCAACGCCTTGCTTCTGAATGTTCCAACCACTTTTTAATTTTTCTATTTCTGAACAGGTGAATGTACCATCATCACCAACTTCCACCTTTTCAATTGGAATCACAACATCAAAACCCGAAGGAACGGCCGCGCCTGTGGTGATTTCACAAGCTTCATCTTTTGGTAATTCAATGATTGGTGATCCTGCCCATTGCTGATGAGAATATGAAAAAGTACGTTGTCCTTTTTGCCAATCACAAAATCGAATGGCAAAGCCGTCCATCATTGCTCGGTCAAACGGCGGATAGTCTCGGTCTGCTCTTACTACTTCAGCCAAATAACGACCTGTAGCTTCATTCAAAGGAATAGACTCTACTCCCCATTGAATTTGAACATTGGACAGAATGGATTGTGCTTCTTGAACAGTAATCATATCATCCTCCTATTTTGGCCATGCTGATGCCCATACTTTGATTTTCTTTTTCTGCCTCAAATCCATTGATGGGCTTGCTTTGGATAAATGCCTGCAGTTCCGAAAGGACTTCGTCTTCCTTTTTTCCTTGACGCAACGCATCCAATAATGGATAGTATTTTTCACTGTATAAGCAATGGTGCAATTGTCCGTTTGGCGTTAACCGCAAACGATTGCACGTTCCACAAAATGTCCTGCTGTAAGCAGCAATATATCCAATACTGCCAATTTGATTGGATTGTTCAAATGAAACTGAAGTGGAGTGAGGCGCGGCTTGAACTCTTTTTAATTCAGGATAATACTGCATGAACATGTCATCTATGCGCCGCCAGTTCCAATGCCAATCAGGTTGTTTTCCTTGTCCATTGAAAGGCATTTCCTCGATGAATCGCAAATGTATACCTTGATCAAAACTCCAGTTGATGAGCTTCAAGCACTCTTCTTCGGTTGTATCACTTAACAAAACGGTATTGACATTGACTTTGAAACCCAAACGCAAAGCTTCACTGATGGATGACAATACAATGGAAAGTTGATCTCTTCGGGTGATGCGCTCAAATTGAATAGGGTCCAAACTATCCAATGAGAAATTGATTTGATGAATACCTTTATCCTTTAATTCCGGTAAATATTTTTCAGTGAGCACACCATTGGTGGTAAGGTGCAATGAATCAAATGGTAGTTCATGCGCATAGGATAAAACCGCCATGAAATCTTTTCTCACCAAAGGTTCTCCCCCAGTAAATCTTACTTTCTTTATTCCCCAACTTTGACTCCATTGAAGAATTTGTTTTAGCTCTTCCAATGACATCAAATCTGATTTGGGTATCCAAGACAATCCGTCAGCAGGCATACAATACTGGCAACGCAAATTGCATTGATCGGTCAATCCAATGCGCAAATAATCAAATGTTCTTCCGTGCTTGTCGGTGAGCATTACTCAGGTCGAATAAATGTGTGCGGTGCCTGTTGCGTTTGATGTGCACAAGGATAGTCTTTTTCCAAATCAATGCGGATGTTATTCCATTGAAAAGAATAACCTTCTACTTCATTGTTCAAAAAAGTTTCAAAGGACTTTTTATCCAAATGAAAGATGGTCTTTTCATTATTTGTTTCTATAGTATTCTCTGAATCATTGTTCAATTCAAATTCGAAGGATGCAACTGGTTGCAATTGAAAAGAACATTTCCCGAGATTCAACCAATCGGATTTGTCGACTGTATTGAAACGAACACGGATGTTATTTTTGGATAACCGAATCTTCATTTCGCCAAACCAATTTCTTCCAAGCGCTGCATCAGGTAGGCGCCTGCAGTGATGGGTTCCCACTTGGGTTGCTCGCCTGCAGGAATGCAATTGCTCAAGCAATCCAAAGGCATCTCGCTTCTGGGGTGCAAGAAGAAAGGAATGGAATAACGCGGTGTTCCCCATTTTTCTTTGGACGGATTGATCACACGGTGCGTGGTAGATTTTAATTTACCATTGGTCAAGCGTTGCAACATGTCCCCTACATTGACCACAATGTGATCGGGTAGGGCAGTGACATCAATCCATTCTCCTTTTTTATTCAAGACCTGCAATCCCTCTGCACTTGCGCCAATCAATAGTGTAATGAGATTGATGTCCTCATGTTGTCCGGCACGAACCGCTGACTTGGGCTCTTGTGTGATGGGCGGATAATGAATAGGACGCAGAATGCTATTTCCATTGTGTATTTTGGAATCGAAATAAAATTCATCCAATCCCAAATGCAAGGCGATGGCACGAAGCATAAACCGACCAGTATTCTCCAAGTCTTTGTAGGCCTGAATACCCACCTCATTAAAGTTAGGCAGCTCTTCTGTAAAAACGTTGTCTGGATATTCGGAACGAATGGGATCGTTGTCTTCGACTTGTTGTCCGAAATGCCAAAACTCTTTCAAATCACCTGCATTAGAATCTTTGGCGTGTTCTTTTCCGAAAGAGGTGTATCCGCGCTGACCTGCCAAACCTGGAATTTCATATTTCAATTTATTCTCAATGGGCAAATTAAAAAAATGTTTCACCTCGGTATACAAGCTATTCACGGTGTCCTCTCCAATCAAATGATTCTTGACAGCTACAAATCCAATGGTCTCATAAGCCTGTCCCAAAGCTGCTACGAAAGATTTCTTTTGCGCTTCATCACCATGAATAAAGAGGGCCAAGTCTACTGCGGGAATTCCCATTTCTTGTAAGTCCATTGCTTCAAAATTTTAGTACAAGCAATAATAGCAAGTATTCTTCGACTGATTAAACTTGTTCAGTTGAATATTATGAGCGCATTCTTGTTGATACAGCTGCACCATTATGAACAAAGACCTGTGATAAATGTTATTGCGTTGTGTTCCAATCTTGAAATGACTTTCTAATTTTGGAAACTATAATTTTTTATTATGATAGAGTCAGATATCATCATCATCGGTGCGGGTCCATGCGGATTGTTTACGGTTTTTGAAGCCGGATTATTGAAATTGAAATGTCATTTGATTGACGCCTTGCCTCAGCCTGGTGGCCAATTGACTGAGATATATCCCAAGAAACCCATCTACGATATTCCAGGCTTCCCTGAGGTCTTGGCCGGTGAGTTGATTGATAATTTGATGAAACAAGCGGAGCCTTTCAAACCCACTTTTACTTTGGGCGAAAGAGCGGAGATTTTTGAGAAGGATGAAAACGATAACTTTATCGTGACCACAAGCAGAGGTACCAAGCACAAAGCTCCCATTGTTGCCATAGCTGGCGGTTTGGGATGCTTTGAACCACGCAAACCTCCAATCAGTAATATCGTTGACTTTGAAGACAAAGGCATTGAGTACATCGTTCGCGATCCGGAATTTTACCGTGGCAAGCGCGTTGTAATTTCAGGTGGTGGAGATAGCGCCTTGGATTGGTCCATTTTCTTGGCCAATGGAGTGGCTGAACACGTAACCTTGATTCACCGCTCAACAAGCTTCCGTGGTCATCTGGATAGCGTTCAAAAAGTAATGGACATGAGCGAAAGTGGAAAGATGCGATTGATTACCAATGCTGAAGTAGTTGGATTGAATGGTGGAGATAAATTGGAATCGATTGTTGTCAATATTGATGGACGTGAGCCAGAAACTGTATCAACCGACCATTGGTTGCCATTGTTTGGATTGTCGCCAAAATTGGGACCTTTATCTGAATGGGGTTTGAACATTGATAAGAATTCTATCGAAGTCAATACTTTGGATTACAGCACCAATGTTCCCGGCTTGTACGCCATTGGCGATATCAATACTTATCCTGGAAAACTCAAATTGATTCTGTGCGGCTTTCACGAAGCTACCATTATGGTTCAAAGTGCTTTCAAGAGAATTTACCCCAATAAGAATCTTGTCTTAAAATACACCACGGTAAATGGTGTTCAAGGATTTTAATGGATGAAGAAGGCTGTTGTCATTGGCGCAGGTGTTGCGGGAATGGCAGCTGCTATTCGACTTTCTAAACAAGGTTTTCAAGTTAGCCTGTATGAGGCTTCTGATCATCTTGGTGGTAAATTGAGTCAAAAGCAATTGGGCCAATATCGTTTTGATTTGGGCCCAAGTCTTTTTACTTTGCCTGACTTGGTCAAAGAATTGTACACTTTATGCAACGAAGATTTTTATTCTCATTTTCCCATTCACCGTTTGGATCCTGTTGCCCATTATTTCTGGTCCGATGGTACATTCTTAAAAGCATATGCGAATTCAGATCAATACGCTCATGAATTGTCTGATGTATTGGGAGAATCCCCAACCGTGGTAAAAGATTATTTTGAAAAGGCAGCTTGGGTTTATAATACAACACGACCTGTTTTCTTGGAAGCCAGCCTCAAAAGATTGCCCTGGCGAACCAAAAGATTTTGGAAAGCATTATTGGCCATTCCACTGTTGCCCTTGAGAGGATCGTTGCATCAATACAATCAACGAAGATTCAAGAATCCGAAGACCGTTCAATTGATGAATCGATACGCCACTTACAATGGCAGCAATCCATACCAGACACCAGCGATGATGAGCATGATTCCCCATTTGGAACATGGCATCGGTGCTTTTTTGCCCAAACAAGGGATGCATCAAATCACACAATCGTTGGGGTATTTATTGGAGAAGAGTGGGGTAGATGTAAACCTGAGTACACCTGTACAGCACATAGAGTATGGCAACGATAAAATTGATGGTTTTCAAAAAGTTAAGGGTTTTGTTGTGAATGATAAATTCATTCAATCAGATGTTGTAGTTTCCAATGTTGATGCTCATTTTACCTATCACCAATTACTACCCAATTTTCCGAGACCCGAGAAGATTTTGAAACAAGAAAGATCATCCAGTGCCATTATTTTTTACTGGGGCATGAAGAAGAAATTTCCCAATTTGGATGTCCACAATCTTTTTTTCGCTGATGACTATGCCGAAGAGTTCAAAGGGATTTTCCAAGACAAACAAGTTGTAGATGATGTGACTGTTTACGTCAACATTACTTCCAAGTTGGTCAAAGAGGATGCACCGGAATATGGCGAAAATTGGTTCGTAATGATCAATGCGCCACGCTACGAAGGAAAGGACGAAACAGAAGTTGTATCAAAAGCCAAATCATCGATTCTGAATAAATTGAATCAAATATTGAAAGATGACGTTGAGCAGTACATTGAAATTGAAGAAGTACTTACCCCGAGATTAATTGAGGAAAGAACCTCCTCTTTTACAGGATCACTTTACGGAACTTCAAGCAACTCAACCTTTGCCGCTTTCATGCGTCACGACAACTTTATCGCTGGTCTAAAAGGATTGTACTTTGTTGGTGGAAGCGTACATCCGGGTGGTGGAATACCACTGTGTCTTCAGTCTGCCAAGATAGCTGCGCAATGCATTATTCAAGATCAAGGACAATCCTGATCTTCTCTTTTAAGGCCTTGCCTTGTTCTTTATTCATCGTCCCCAAATACTCGAGGAGTCGCTTTTTATCGATGGCCCTAATTTGATCCACCAAGATTTGAGATTTTACATCCAAGAATTTTTCCTTTACATCATGCCGCAAGACATCAACATGATCAATGCATTGTGAGGTCATTGGACAAACCACAACCGTCGGATGGAAATCATTGAGTAAAGGAGATTGAACGATGATTACGGGTCTGACTTTTCCTGGTTCCTTTCCCTTGTTGGGGTTCAAATTGGCCAACCAAATATCAAATGTTTTCATCGAGGAAGTTTTCAAAGTCTTCTGCTACATCCAAACTGTTGGCATAAACCGCTTGGCTTTCCATGAGCAATTTGGATCTGAGCTTTTTTCTTTTGTGATAACGATTGTACATCGCCAAGGCCTCATTGATGTAGCGATTGCGGGGCATGTCCAGTTGTTTGATGACCTTTTCTGTTTCATCAAAAACAACATCATCTAATTTTAGGGATAGCATTTTCATTTTCTTTGGTATATACCGCAAAGATATACTTTTTTTTTAGGGTTTTTCAAATTCTTTGATTCTATATTTGAAGCATGAATGCAAGGTGGATCATGGCGATATTGTATGGAGTAGGATTCTTGGGGTTGATGCTTTATCCGACTTTGTTCATACCCTTAAGCGCATTGAGTTTGTGCTTGACCTTTATGTTTTTATTGCTCGAAGATTGGAGTTGGAAGAAGTTGATTTTCTTCTGCACCATTATCCTTGCTGGTTTTTACATGGAGTGGCGCGGAGTGCATACGGGCAGTCCTTTTGGTTTTTATCAATATGGAGAGGGACTTGGTTGGAAGTTGTGGGATATCCCGGTTGTAATAGGTGTCAATTGGGTCATCATGACATGGAGCAGTTTGAGTCTGATTCGATGGGCATGGGGAGTCAACAACAGATGGATACTGGCACTGGGAGGAGGAATGTTGATGACATTAACTGATTTGATCATAGAGCAAGTTGCACCACAATTGGAATACTGGATGTTTGAAATGAACCATGTACCATGGAACAACTATGCAGCTTGGATGTGGTTGGGCGTATTGTTTTCTTGGCTGTTGTCTTATATACCCAACAAACGCCCATCACTGGGCGCTTGGGTTTGGGTATTGAATTGGATGTTTTTTGTGGGGTTGATGGTGGTTAAGTTAAACAAATAACTACCAAAAGATGAATCTCTTGCTTTCTATATCATCGATTTGTTGTTCCTTCTAAACATAATTACTCGCCATCTCTTCCAACTTCGCTAATAACTTCTTGCGAACGCTTTCCGGTGAGATCAATTTAACCCCTCGTCCAAAGACCAACAACTGATCAATCAACTCCTTGGAATCATAGGTCTCAATGTCCAATTGCATCGTACCATCTTCCATCTCCGTCATTTTTTGCGTGATATTCATCGGAAATAAGGCCAACTCCTGCATCCAAAACTTATCCAATATCTGCATGGATACTTGAATGGTCTTTCCATTCACTTCCTGGTGAATACCAATCGAATATTTGAAATATTCATTGATGTTGAAATAACTGGTGATGCTTGGGAATTTCTCCGAGCTGCGGATCAATTGAACAATCCGAGACACCCTGAATACTTTTTGATCCTTCTCAAAATTCTCCAAATCATGTCCTACCAAATACCATTTGCCATTGTGTTGCTTCAAGGCCAATGGAGCCAAATGATAGCGCTTTGCATTTAAACCATTGCGGTTGTACTCCATTTTGATGCATATCTTATTGGTGATGCATTGCAACAGATCATTCAACCAACGCGCGTCCAATGCTGTAGAGTCTGTCTGTATGAACTGCGTCGGCAATTCCTTTTGCTTTACCAAAGAGAACGAAGATGGATTTAAAAGTCGCTTAATCAAATGCTCAGTTTCATTGTAAATGCCTTCATCGACCAATGACTTACTCTGTTTCAAGATGAACATCAATCGCGTGTATTCTTCTTGCGTGATGTTGACATTGAATATGGACATGGTTGGGTGAGCATACTTGACTAACGTAACGCTCTCATTTCTTTCGCGTACAATTTCTACTTTTTGAGAAAAGATATCTTGGATACCATTCAAATCATCATAAATTGTTCGCTCACTCACACTTTTTGGCTTCCCGTTGCGTTTGGTTATTCCGTCTTCTTCCAAATGCTCATTGACCATTCTAGTGATACCCTTTACGGTAAAACCATCTGTGCTGTTGGATAACAAACGATCAATGATCAGCCACCTCCTGAATTGTTCTTTGTTTCCCTTCACTGTTTTTTCGTTGGTTGGCAAACTGGATTTTTTCACGTCGGATGCTTTCTTGGTCGGAGTAGCGGCTTTTTTCTTTTGGGGCATAATGCATTTATTGAAACATTTTCGCAAGAATAAAATTAGTTTCGAATCTTAGATAATTGAACTTTAAGGAAAGAAGTTTTGAACCTTGTCCATTGAAAATTAGTTTTCCAATTTAACTTTCAAAATTTTCAATCTATACATTGATCTCGCGGGTTCTCTAGTTCTAAAATAATGTTTAAAAAAAACGCAACCCCATGGATTGCGTTTCTTTGTTTAGGTAATGATGGAATCTCCATTAAGCAATGCTCAACTTCTTTTCCAAGTCTTCAAGATATTTTCTGAAATGTTTGTCTGTCTCTTGCAAATTGTTCACCGTGCGGCATGCATGCAATACGGTAGCATGATCCTTTCCTCCGCAATGTGCACCGATGCTGGCCAAAGAGGACTTGGTCATCTTCTTTGCAAAATACATAGCGATTTGTCTTGCTTGAACGATTTCACGCTTGCGCGTTTTGCTCTTCAACAACTCGATGGGCAAATCAAAGTAATCACAAACCACTTTTTGGATGTAATCAATGCTCACTTCACGTGCTGTGTTCTTAACAAACTTGTCAATCATTTGACGAGCCAATTCCAAGTTGATGTTCTTCTTATTCAAAGAAGACTGTGCAATCAAGGAAATCAAAGCTCCTTCTAGTTCACGAATGTTGGAAGTGATGGAGTAGCCCAAATATTCAACTACGTCTTCTGGCAATTCAATTCCATCGGCGTACATCTTCTTGCGCAAAATCTCAATTCTAGTTTCCAAAGAAGGAACTTGCAAATCTGCACTCAATCCCCATTTGAAACGAGACAATAGGCGTTGCTCCATTCCTTGCATTTCAACCGGTGGCTTGTCACTCGTTAGAATGATTTGTTTGCCCGTTTGGTGCAAATGATTGAAGATGTGGAAGAATACATCTTGCGTTTTTTCTTTTCCACTGAAGAATTGAACATCATCAATGATTAACACATCCATCATTTGATAGAAGTGAGAAAAATCGTTGACGGAGTTATTCTTCACCGCTTCAATGAATTGATGAGTGAAGATATCTGAACTCACATACAATACAGTCTTTTCTGGATTCTTGGCTTTGATCTCTAGACCAATGGCATGAGACAAATGGGTCTTACCCAATCCTGTACCTCCATAAATCAACAATGGATTGAAGGCAGTACCTCCAGGCTTATTGGCAACGGCAAAACCGGCACTGCGCGCTAAACGGTTGCTATCACCTTCGATAAAGTTTTCGAAAGAATAGTTGGGATTCAAATTGGAATCTACTTGAATCTTTCTCAATCCAGGAATGATGAACGGATTTTTGATGCGCGCCTCACTCATGTCCAAAGGCATGCTCACAGGCGTATTCTTTACGGCTTTGCGATCACTGGTTGGAACTTTAATGGTGTAAGGATGATTGTTGTTATCCATGATAATGGAATATTCCAATCTACCTTCTGTTCCCAATTCCTTTTTAATGATCTTTTTTAGAAGCGTTACATAGTGCTCTTCCAACCATTCGTAAAAAAATTGAGAGGGTACTTGAATGGTCAAAACGCTGTTTTCCAATTTGACGGGTTTGATGGGCTCAAACCAAGTTTTAAATCCTTGTGGACTAACGTTGTCTTTGATGACTGCTAAACAGTTGTTCCAAACTTGAAATTGATCCTTTTTGGATGGCATAGTATCTTTAGGTAATAGGTAGTAAATGTTTGTTTAGGTGGTCAAGGTTATTCACACTGACTAGGCAAAAAAAGGAATAAAAAAGTGAAAAAAAAAAATATTTACTCTTGATTTGTTGGTTTTTTTGATTATGTAGATTTATCAAGGCTTTCAGCGTTTTTTTTGGTTGAAAAATAAACAAAAAAAAAGCTTGGAATGAGAATGAATTTAGCGTATAATTTTGGCACTTATGATTCATCATTCCATTTCTATTCGTGTTCGCTATGCCGAGACTGATGCCATGAATTTTGTCTATTACGGTAACTATGCAACCTATTTTGAAGTAGCCCGGGTAGAACTCATGAGAAAACTGGGGTTGAGTTATCGTGCCATAGAAGAAATGGGTGTTTGGATGCCGGTGATTGATTACCACATTCAATACTTTAAACCTGCCCAATACGATGACGAAGTAATCATTACAGTCAAAGTGGACACCATGCCTTCAGCCAAAATGGTTTTTCATTATGAATCCTTTGTAGATGGTGTTTGCATCAATCGGGCAGAGACCACATTGGTTTTTGTAGATGCGCAATCCAAAAAACCTCAACGTTGTCCTTCAATATTGTTGGACAAAATCATGGCGCATTGGTCCACTAATCCGCAATAATGAGTTGACCCTCACCCTCCTGTATCAAGTCCAATTGAATGGGTAATTGATTCAAGATTAGATTCCCTTTGTTTTTAAATACAACATATAAGTATTGTTTTGAATGGGCATGAATGTCCTGTAAGCTATTGTGGTTGCAGTTCAAGTATTGCGTATTCATTTCTCTTGCATCTAGTTTTCCTAGGGCATTGCTGTATAAGGAGGTGAAATGTGATTGCCCCTTTAAAACAATATCTCCAGTGCCCTTGGGCATCTCAATAATACAGCTGTCTCCATGGAACAATATGCTACAATTGGATGGTGCGTTTTCATTGATCCAATGAAGTTTATCTTGAATCAATGTATCCATTACTTGAACATATTGAAAAGATTGATTCAATACCTCTTCGAAAGCTGGAGCATAAATATCCACAAGAATTTGCTTTCGTTTATTGCGAATGAGTTTACAATTGTTTTGATCTTTTAGCGTGAGTGTTCCATTGTTCACATCAAAACTAATTTCATTGATCCAATTTTCTGGACCTGTAATTTTAATTTTGTAATCTGGGGATGGGTGAAGTTGATAGGTAATCATATCATTGAGTACCAAAGAATGAAAGTGGGGTAGTGCTTGCTCAATTCTACTTTCTTTGCCAGCCCGCTGAAAACAATCGTTGGCATCAGGTTGTCCGCAACCCAATGAAAAGCCAACAGCCAAGGCAATTACTATCTTCTGAACAAATCGATTCCGCATCCAAATTCAAAATGATCTGCTTTGGCCCAATGGGTAAACAAAGCAGCTGTGATGTATACTCTATTAAAATAGGGATTGATCTTGGCCAATTTCATGCAATTCCTTCTGATGGAGAGTCTTTGATAAAATGGTCCGTTGTTCTTCCATGCGGTTTTTACATAAAATCCTTGCTGAACAGCAAAGGTGGTATATCCAAAAATACTCTGATAACCAATGGTTGCTCCCCACTGTTGCCAGTCTTTTGGTGAGGATTTTTGATTTAAATTCTTTTCATACAATTTCTCCAATCCTGGCTGATACAAATAATCCAATCCCACGCTCCAACGGTGTCGGTAGTTTATCATACGGGCGTAATTCAATTGGAGATTGTAAACCGGATACTTTCTTCCCAACGGCTGATAAATTTCTTTGAGTCCAGCAGCCAAGTGAAGACTAATCCAACGTGAACTATGATAGCCAGGTAATTCATCCGTAATCCACATTGGTCCTTTTGGCATTTCCATTCTGGGCTTGATGGTGTAGCTCAATTGAAATTGATTGGTCCCCAAATTGGGCAATTGGTATGCTCCATTGCTCATGTGCGTCATGCGCAAACCTATGAGATGCTCTTTACTCAATGTTGAAAACAAAGCGTATTGGAAGTGCAGACTTAAAGCACAGTTCAACCTTGTTGAAATGACCGGTGCTTGATGATTGTTATCTAGATCCCATATCCTAGAGTTATATCCCAAACCCAATCCCATGCCATACCAACATTTTCGTTGCTTTCCGTATGGTCGATAAATCATATAGCTCAATGCCAACTGTTGTCCCAACTGCCTGGGATTTCCCGTTGTGCTAAAATACAAATCATATCCTGTCATTGGGAACCGTTGGTAAATTCTCCACTTGGGCATGGTTGGCCTTTTCATCCATTGAATGGATCCTGCATAAGAGTATCCTTGAATCAATGGTGTCATTTCCGCGCGATGCGGAACAATACTTCCCATCAATCCAGAAACAATCAAATGCTTTTTACCCAAAGTATCAACTTGAGCAGAGATTACTTTGGTAGCAAATAAGAATGAAATAAAAAGAAAGATTCTCATTTCCCCTTCAAGATTTTCATCCAATGAGTCATTTGACCTTCAATGTGGTAATGGGTTTCAAATGCCATTCGAGCATGATTGCTGAGGTCATTCCTCAATGTATCATTGTCCAACAGAACTGACCATTGATCAGCCAATGACTGCGCATCTTCAGGATCAAAGGTTAGTCCACATTTGTTGCCTTCTATCAAGCTTTTAGTCCCTCCAGTATTGGAGCCCAATAAAGGCAAACCTGCGCGCATTCCCTCTATGGTGACCATTCCAAAGGTTTCATTGATGGAAGGAATGATGAGCAAATGTGAGTCGGCAAAGGTTTGTGCCAAATCAAACTGAAAGGGTTTGAACTGAATAACATCCTGCAGATCCAAATGCCTCACCTTCTTCTTATTGTCCTTTTCATATTGATTGCTCTCTCCCAAAGTACTTTCTCCAATAAATGTCAATCTTAGTTGAGGGTAACGCTTATTCAATATTAAAAAGGCATTGATTACCAGGTGCTGATTCTTGAGCGGGTCCCATCTACCAACAACCAAAGCCCGAAACTCTCCTGTTTCATATTTCTTGGACTTCAAGTCATCAGGCAAAGCCAAAGGGAGGATGCTAATTTTTTTCTTGGGAAATGTGGTATAGTCTAAAACTTGTTGTTTCAAAGATTCACTCAAACAAATCCATTGATTGATTTGTGAAAATCTAAGACGATGAAACAATGACCTCTTGGGACTGGCCATTTGCATTCCTTGGTGATACAAAATCTTCACCTTGGAGCCCAAGAGTTTTGTCCAGGTCAATGTGTCCATATCACGGGGATCCCTAAACCAAATCCAATCCAATGCATATTGTTGGATGGCTTTCTTCGTGGCGATGGCACAGCCAAAATCCCAATAACGCTTGTTGCGCTTTATCTCAACAATTTCAAATACTTCTTGAAGTGCTATTTTGTGGATGGGGGAGTCTTGAACACAAAATATCACAACCCGCAATGCTTCATTCTTCAGATACCGCGCGTATCTGAGCATGTTGAGCTCCAATCCTCCTTTGCTTAAGGATGAACTATAAAAACCGATGGATAATTGTTGCTCCATCAATCAAAAATGTCATGCATCATCAAGGCCTCACTGATTTCACCAGCTGCCTTTATATCACCTAAACTTTTGGCCAATCGTCGGCCATCCTGAAAAATATCGATGGCCAATTCATTGGATCCAATGGCTTCATACATTTTTCCCAATTGGTAATACAGAGCCAAGTAATCTGACTTTAATTCTTTTAATGCCAATAGACGATTGATGGCTTTTTGAATTTCACCTTCTTTTTGCCATTCCAATGCCAACGCATAATGAAGAAATGGATCTTCCGGATGCGTTTGAAGCATGGCTTCAATCATAACTCTTCTGCTGGACATGCTAATCAATGGATACAGTCAGCCCCTGTTGGGATAACATTTTATGAAATGGCTTTAATTGATCAACAGATCCCAACTTGATGGGGCACTTGCCTTTGAAATGAACAATGAGCGCAACTTGTTCTGATTGAATGGGATCAAAATCCATAATATTGATCAAGCAATGAATGACATGATCAAAGTGGTTGTAATCATTGTGCAAGATCAGAGATTGCTCAATGATTTCAACGGTACTCGTTTCATTTTCGAAAGCTTCTTGATGCCCCATACATTCTGTATTCAATACTTTTAGCGAATATAATAAACCGACTTGCTTATTTTTGAATCATGAGAAATTTTAGAACAAGTTTTTTGTTGTTTTTGCTGCTAAGTGCTTCCGCGACCATTTTTGGCCAACGTCAGTACTGGGAGG
>CANEVR010000060.1 GCA_947442505.1 Flavobacteriales bacterium
GCTCCTGAACGTCCATAATTTCCATTGGTGTATCCACCTGTTTTGGAGTCAATCCAAACCAAAATGCGATTACCTGACTGCACATTGCCCGCCACTCCGACAAACAAATTATTCTGATTGGCACTCGCGTACAATGCGTTCAATTCATGTCCTGCTCCAAAACCAGGAGTAGGTCCGCCTGCGGATGTCGCCAACGCGGTTCCCCAATTGGCCTCCATGGTTCCGTCCAAAACAAAGGCAGTACCATTGGATGGGACTACCGAAACACCCGTGGATTGGACAGAAACCACTTGACCATTGGTCAATGAAGAAGTATTAAACGTGCTGGTGGCTGAGGCTGCACCTTGCGATACACCATCAACAAAAAACTGATATTGCGCTGAGCCAGATGAAGTAAAGGTTACGGGTGTTCCTGGACAAATGGTATTTCCAACAGAAGACGTCAAAGGCATTGTTGGGGTTGGTGTTACACCCGTTGTTATACTATTGGAAGTAGCAGTAGTCGGAGAAGCGCAAACCGCATTGGAAGTCATCACTACTTGTACGTTGTCACCATCAGCCAGAGCCGAATTGGTGTAGGTTGCACTATTGGCACCTACGTTGGCACCATTCAATTTCCACTGGTAAGCCGGTGCTGCACCACCGTTGGTTGGCGTAGCGGTAAAAGTAACACTCGTTCCTGCGCAGATGCTGTTGTCTGCATCATTGGAAGCAATAGCCACGGTAGGGGTAACGCTGTTGGCGGTAACCGCTGTTGATCCAGAAACTGAAAATCCTGTGACATCCGTCACAGTGAGGTTATAAGTTGTCGAAGCAGAAACGGTCACACCACTTGGATTGGCCGCAGACGAGGTAAATCCTGCAGGGGTTGAAGTCCAACTATACTGCGGAGTCGGTGTACCTAAAATCAACAAATGATCAATGGCCCAAACTTCAGCGGCATTGTTATTCAACATGCTCACACGGACTCTTGCTTGTGTGGCATTGTCTGGCAAATTGATGACTAAACTACTATAACCATCTGTCGTGCGGTTTCCACCTCCACCTGGGGCGAAAACAGTGGCTGTATTGTTACCATCGTATGTTGCTGTGGCAACACCTGTCCCTGAAGCGTAACCCCAATATGCATTATTGTTTCCGTTAATTTGCAACTCATTGGACCATGTGGTTCCACCATCAAGAGAAATAGCGACTATAACATTATCTGATCCATCCGCTCCATTTCCAGTTCCACCTGTTGAAAAAGATGCCAAATTCAAAGACACTTTTTTATTAGTGTAGACACCTAAACCCGTAACGTTGGACGCCGTGACAACTGCTGTCCCATTGTTGATTCTATAACCATTGGTTCCTGAGAAAGCATAAGATGAGGTACCTGGACCATCACCACCTGCTGTATTCCCTGATTGCGTCCCACCGGTTCCTGTTGTAGCATAAGTCATTGTACTTCCAGTAGTTTCAAAACCTTGAAAGGCGATACTTGACAATTGCGGATTATCCACCAACGTGCTTGTCAAATTAACCGTGGATCCGACACAAACACTTGCAGAGCTTGAAGAAACTGAAACAGAAGGTACAGCGGGCTTTAATACCAACATGATGGCAGCATTTCTATCAGAACCAGATAAAGTCACTGTTCCATTACCCGTAGCTCCTGCTGTTGGTTTAATAGCCCAAGCTGCACCTATGGAAGCATCATCATTATCTGTAGTATTGTAATCAAAAAGTTCATTTAAAGTTGCAGGGCTAGTTGATGCCCAGCCGGTATAGGTTCTATCGTTATTGACCATTGCAATCATTAGAACGGCAGAATTCGGTGAAACGGTAGTAACTCCATTCGCTGTGGCAGTGCCACCATCGTTCAAATTCAATGTCCCTGGATCCAAATCAAAAGGACCTCCTGCAACACCAGCAGCATTGACACCCTGTGACGCGGTGACCCCCGAAAAAGCCACCACTGATCCAATGGCCATATCCGCTCTTGCATTGGGCAATGAAAAACTAAAGGTATTACCTTCAGTTCCATCCGCTATGCGGTACAAAACAGTACCATGCCAAGCGTTATCATTATTATTAGTGCCATTGCTTCTTATCAATGCGCCATCCACGAGTGTCCATCCAGTAGCGGTTACATTGCTCAAGCCACCGTTGTCATTGTCCGTTTCATTTTGTACGATGGTAGCTATCAACACATCACCAGCAATTATTCCTGCGGGAGAATTGACCTGGAGGGTGGAGATATTGGTTCCAGAATTCACGCCATTAACGGCTAAACCCCGCTGCGCGATCTGAGCACTCAGCAGCCCGGTAAAGCCGCCCAATAAAAATATCAACGCTAACAAACGTTGAAATAACCATATTTTGGTTGACAAAAGTTTTTTTCCCATACTCGGTGGAGTTTAATTTTTTAAATATTTACCTCTTCTTACGCACATCAGTGACAATGGTTACATTACCAAACGTTAAAATTCATAACCCAATGAAAAACAGCTGTTTTCTGCTAAGCACTTCGATATTTGGAACAAGAAAATGTTCCTTTTAGAATTTGTAGGTGCGCAAAAATAGGTGCATAAAAATGATAATCATTACTTCTTGTGTTAAGTTAAATTAAAACAATGAACATCCGTTTGTGAATTCAACTTTCATTTTTTCTCACTTTCAACAAACCTTACTTTTGCACCATGCAACAAGAAGATAAACTGAAACTGGTCATCTCACATGCCAAGGAGTATGGCTTTGTTTTTCCATCATCTGAAATTTATGATGGACTCAGTGCCGCCTATGACTACGGTCAATTGGGGGTTGAACTAAAAAACAACATCAAAAACTATTGGTGGACCGCCATGACCCGAATGCACCAAAACATCGTGGGTTTGGACTCCTCCATCTTTATGCACCCCACCACCTGGAAAGCCAGCGGTCACGTGGATGCATTCAACGATCCCCTCATCGACAACAAAGACAGCAAAAAGCGCTACCGTGCAGATGTCCTGTTGGAAGACTACATGGCCAAGTCAGAGGCCAAAATCCAAAAGGAAATCGATAAAGCCAAAAACAAATTCGGGGACGCCTTTAACGAAGAACAATTCCGTGCCACCAATCCCAATGTCCTGCGCAGTCAAGCCAAAATTGATGACGTGCAGGCCAAAATGAAAGCTGCATTGGAGTCTTCTGATTTGATTGCCCTCAAAAACCTTATTGATGAGTGCGAGATTGCTTGTCCTGAATCGGGTTCTAGAAACTGGACGGAAGTACGTCAATTCAATTTGATGTTCAAAACAGAATTGGGCGCTGTATCCGGAGATGCTGGTATCATTTACCTCCGTCCTGAAACCGCGCAAGGTATTTTTGTCAACTTCCTCAACGTGCAGAAAACGGGCCGCATGAAATTGCCCTTTGGTATTGCCCAAATTGGAAAAGCTTTCCGAAACGAAATCATCGCCCGCCAATTCATTTTCCGCATGCGCGAATTTGAGCAAATGGAAATGCAGTTCTTCTGCAAACCAGGCACAGAGATGGAATGGTACAACTATTGGAAAAACGCCCGCATCGCTTGGCACAATGCTTTGGGAATGGGAGAAGAGAATTACAAATTCCATGATCACTTGAAATTGGCCCACTACGCCAATGCCGCTTGTGACATTGAGTTCAACTTCCCAATGGGCTTCAAAGAATTGGAAGGAATCCACAGCAGAACAGATTTCGATTTGAGCAAGCACGAAGAATTCTCTGGAAAAAAATTGCGCTACTTTGATCCCGAAACCAGCGAGAGCTACATACCTTATGTAGTGGAAACCTCTATCGGCTTGGACCGCATGTTCTTGGCTGTATTGAGCAATGCTTACCGCACGGAAATGGTTCCTGGAAAAGAAGGTGAGGAAGGTGCTGAACGTACAGTGCTTTCCATCCATCCTGCTTTGGCTCCCGTGAAAGTGGCCATTTTGCCTTTGGTTAAAAAAGATGGATTGCCCGAGAAAGCCAAAGAAATTGTTGACCTCTTGAAATACGATTTCAATTTACAATACGACGACAAAGACGCTGTGGGTCGCAGATACAGAAGACAAGACGCCATTGGCACTCCTTACTGCATCACAGTAGACAATGAAACATTGGAAGACAACACCGTGACCATTCGTGACCGCGACACCATGTTGCAAGAGCGCGTGGCCATTGATGCCTTGCATGGCATGATTGCACAAAAGGTTAGTTTATCTCGTCTGCTGAATCAAGGTTAATCAAATATTGCTCAGCCTTAACAATGAATGCCCGTTGCTTTGCTTCGGGCATTTTTTCTAATGTTCTTACCATCATGGACAAACGGGGATTGGACAAAAAGAAACTCCTGTGCTGAAAGATGAATCGCCAGAACAAAGCATCCCAGATATCGCTCCAGGCCCCTTTGGGATAATGGGACATCTTGTGAATGTAATTGGAGCCGCTGATGTAAGGCTTGGTGCTCATGATTCCGCCATCTGCATACTGCGACATGCCGTAGACATTGGGTACCATCACCCAATCGTAGGCATCAATGAACAAAGCCATGAACCAAGCATGTACCTCGTCGGGATCAAATTCGCACAAGCACATGAAATTGCCCAAGACCATCAAGCGCTCGATGTGGTGGGCATAACCAGTCTGCTGAATCTTTTGGATCACATCATCTACAGGGGGAATCCCAGTAGCTCCCAGCCACCATGATGCTGGAATTTTTCGTTTGAATTGCCAAAAGTTTTTGGTCCGTTCCTCTCTCCCTTTGACCACATAGATGGCACGGATGTACTCGCGCCAGCCCAAAACCTGACGAATAAATCCTTCCACCGCATTCAAAGGCAAGTGAGGATTTTTGTCATAAAAGTCAATCACGGTTTGACATACTTCGTGTGGACTGAGCAGACCAATGTTCAAGGCTGGGGTTAAAATGCTGTGATAGACCCAGGATTGTTTTCCATCGATGGCATCTTGGTATTCTCCATAATGCGCCAATCGATTTTCCACAAAATCCTGCAGCACCTGCAGAGCATCTTTCCGGTGAATGGGGAAATAAAAGGTTTTCACTTCTCCGAAGGCATCTGGAAAATGTTGGGCCACGTATTCCTTGGCTTCTGCTGCGTATTGATCTTCCGAAGGAAACCAAGGCAAAGGGGCCACATGACCTTTCGGCAATTTTTTTCTGTTCTCTGCGTCCAATGACCAAGCCCCTCCCAAAGGCTCGTCACCGGCCATCAACCAACCGGTCTTCTTGCGTTGCTGCTTGTAGAAATCAAACAGCAAAAAGCGCTTCTTCTTTCCAAAAATCTCCATCACTTCCGCATGACCCAAAAAGAAATTCGGAGTATCTAAAATGGTCAATTTCTTGCAAGCTGCGCGAATTGCTCTCTCCAAGTAATCATCCACCACATTGTACATGGTAACCGTTTCCTCTGTTGAACTAAAAAACAACTCCGGTTCGCTCGAATCAAAATTCCAATAGGTTACTGTTTTACCCACGGCTTGCAATGCATCCGCATAAGCCTTCATAGAAGCACGGTGCAACACCAACTTCTGTCGGTGAAAGGGATATTGAGAAAAATAAAGGGGATGTTCCCAAAGAACAATTTCTTGTTCCTCAGGAAAAGGATAAAAAAGCTGATGAGGAAATAACACATGCATAGCTGAACAACAATCCGACGGGATTGAAGTTCAGCCTGCAATAATTTCTTGGATTAACCTTTGAGGTTAGCTGCCATGTACTCGCGGTTCATGCGGGCAATGTTCTCGATGCTGATGCTCTTGGGGCATTTTACTTCGCAGGCACCAATGTTGGAGCAATTACCGAAACCTTCTGCATCCATTTGCTTGACCATGTTTTCTACACGATCATGACGCTCTGGATGGCCTTGAGGCAACAAAGCAAACTGAGAAACTTTGGCACCCACAAACAACATAGCGGAACCATTGGGGCAAGTGGCTACACAAGCACCACAACCAATACATGTAGCGGCATCAAAAGCCTTGTCTGCGTCAGCCTTTGGTACGGGAATCGCGTTAGCATCCAAAGTTCTTCCTGAAGTATTTACAGAAACAAAACCTCCGGCTTGTTGAATGCGATCAAATGCAGAACGGTCTACCATCAAATCTTTGATGACAGGGAAACCAGCGCTTCTCCATGGCTCAATATAAATAGTATCACCATCTTTGAAAGAGCGCATGTGCAATTGGCAAGTGGTTACACCACGATTGGGACCATGGGCCTCACCGTTGATGAACATGGAGCACATTCCACAAATTCCTTCACGACAGTCATGGTCAAACGTTACGGGATCTTCTCCCTTGCGAATCAACCCATCATTGAGCACATCCATCATCTCCAAGAAACTCATGTCTGGAGAGACGTTACCCAATTTGTATTCTGTCATTTGACCCTGAGCCTCTGCGTTGGCTTGGCGCCATACTTTTAATGTCAAATTCATTCCGTTTTCCATGTTGTTATTTATAACTACGTGATTGTACTTTAATGTTGTCATACACCAATGGCTCCTTGTTCAAGATTGGTGCGGATGGATTGCCTGTGAACTCCCATGCAGCAACGTAGTTGTATACGTCATCGACACGCAAGGCTTCTCCTTCTTCTGTTTGGTATTCCTCGCGGAAGTGACCTCCACAAGATTCATTTCTTTCCAAAGCGTCCTTGCACATCAACTCTCCCAAATCGATAAAGTCTGCTACGCGCATTGCTTTTTCCAATTCAGGATTCATGCCGTTTTGAACACCTGGAATGCGGGCGTTCTTGAAGAAATCCTCTCTGATTTTTTGAATTTCGCTGATGGCAAATTTCAACCCTTCTTCGCTTCTGGCCATGCCACAATAGTCCCAAATGATTTTTCCCAATTTCCTGTGGAAATGGTCGACAGGAACAGTTCCGTTGTTGTTGAACAAAGATTCGATTTGCTTGCGCACGTTGTCTTCTGCAGCAACAAACTCTGGAGCATCGGTTGAGATTTTTCCTGTGCTGATTTCATCGGCCAAATAGTTTCCGATGGTGTAAGGAAGTACAAAATATCCATCTGCCAAACCTTGCATCAAAGCAGATGCACCTAGGCGATTGGCGCCGTGGTCTGAGAAGTTGGCCTCTCCACAAGCGTAGCAACCTTTGATAGTAGTCATCAATTCATAATCAACCCACAATCCACCCATGGTATAGTGAACCGCTGGATAAATCATCATGGGTGTCTCATATGGATTCTCAGCAACGATTTGCTCATACATCTGGAACAAGTTGCCGTATTTCTGCTCCACCACTTTTTTACCCATGGCAATAATCTCATCGTGGGTAGCATTGTGCAAACCTTTTACGGTAGCTTGTTGTTTTCCGTAACGCTCAAATGAACTGGCAAAGTCCAAATAAACGGCTTCACCTGTAGCATTTACTCCAAATCCTGCATCACAACGCTCCTTGGCCGCACGTGACGCCACGTCACGGGGAACCAAGTTTCCGAAAGCTGGGTAACGGCGCTCCAAATAATAGTCGCGGCGATCTTCAGCCAAATCAGTCGGTTTTAATTTCTTGGCACGAATGGCCTCTGCATCTTCTTTGAATTTGGGCACCCAAATGCGACCATCATTTCTCAACGACTCTGACATCAAAGTCAATTTGGATTGGTGGTCTCCACTCACGGGAATGCAAGTAGGGTGAATTTGTGTGAAGCAAGGATTGGCCATCAATGCACCACGCTTGTGCGCTCTCCATGCAGCTGTTACATTGGAACCCATGGCGTTGGTGGACAAGAAGAAAACGTTTCCATATCCTCCGGTACACAAAGCAACAGCATGAGCAGAATGACGCTCAATGGCACCTGTAACCAAGTTGCGGGCAATGATGCCGCGCGCTTTGCCATCGATGACCACTACATCCAACATCTCATGGCGGTTGAGCAAGGTAATGTTTCCTTTACCAATCTGACGACTCATCGCAGAGTAGGCACCCAACAACAACTGTTGACCTGTTTGACCCTTGGCATAAAACGTACGAGAAACCTGCGTACCACCGAAGGAACGGTTGTCCAATAAACCACCGTAATCGCGGGCAAAAGGAACACCTTGGGCCACGCACTGATCAATGATGTTCGCACTCACTTCCGCCAAACGGTATACATTGGCTTCACGTGAGCGGTAGTCACCACCTTTGATTGTATCATAAAACAAACGATAAGTAGAGTCACCATCGTTCATGTAATTCTTGGCTGCATTGATTCCACCTTGCGCCGCAATGGAGTGCGCACGACGGGGAGAATCTTGAAAGCACAACGCCTTTACTTTGTAACCCATTTCAGCCAATGAAGCAGCAGCCGAAGCTCCTGCCAATCCGGTGCCGACAACGATTACATCGATATTGCGCTTGTTGGCTGGATTGACCAAACGCGCCGTGTTTTTGTACTTGGTCCACTTTTGATCAAGCGGTCCATCTGGAATTTTATTGATAAGCTCCATAGTCAATTTTTTAATGTACAAGATTTAAATACATGGCCACCGGCATGGAGGCAAATAATGCGCTGATGAAAACTGAAAACGCATCACCTGAAAATGCGATGATTTGACCATATTGTCCTTGGTTCCATCCCAATGATTGGAAGGCACTTCTGAATCCGTGCAACAAATGCCAAAACAAAGAAAAGCAGCCCAATAAGTAAACGATGACCACCCACAATTCTGTGAAAACCAATCGCATTTCAGAGTACAAATTTTCCATCCAAACGCCATTCACAAAAACATGCTTCTCACCGGTCAAGCCTGTGATGCGCGTTTTTAACCAAAAATCCTTTAAGTGGATGATCAAGAAAAACAAAATCAATGTACCCAAGATGGCCATGCTTCTGGAGTACCATTTGCTACTTGCATTGGGTTTCTCGTAGGCATAAGCCACTGGACGCGCCGCACGATTTTGAAAGAACAAAACCAAACCGTCCACAATGTGCAAAATCAAACCAGCAAACAAACCGATTTCCATGGTACGCACGATTAAATTGGTGCCCATGAAGTGACCCCACTCATTGAAAGTTTTTCCTCCATCATTGAAGAAAATCATTGCGTTGATTGACGCATGCACCACCAAGAAAGAAATCAAGAACAAGCCCGTGGCTGCCATGGTGTATTTCTTGGTTAACGAAGATTTAAATATTCCTTTTGCCATAATCTTTTTATTCGGCACGAAAATAACACCGGATGGTATTCACAATACCGAAAAACAAAAATTTCCTTGCTTATTTAAAGTGTGTTCAGATAAGACCGCTGAACAAGCTGTGTTGCTGTATGTAATCCCAGACCGCAAGCTGAACACCGGCCGGTTTTTCTTTGCCCTCTTGCATGGCCTTTCTCACTGCTGTGCTGGACACATCGATGCATGAACCGTTTAGCGCATGATAGGGACCTTCCCTGAAAGTTTCCGCACTTTTTTCTTGACCATTTCTAGGGTAAACCCAAATGGGATAACGCGCTTCGATCTCAGCCCCTTGTTTCCATGTCGGAAGGGCATTCCAGCTATCCGCCCCCATCAAAATGGACCATTGGTTTTCTGGAAATTGCTGCTCCAATGCCAAAAGCGTTTGGATGGTGAAAGAAGGAAGGGGCAAGGTTTGCTCAATGCTGCAAAGTTTATGGCCCTCCGGCAATGCCAATTGAACCATGGCGCTGCGGTGTTCAAATGAAGCCAAATCACTGATTTTCTTGAACGGATTTTGTGGACTCAAAACCCACCAAACCTGATCCACTCCAGATTGTTTTTGGAAAGACTGCGCCACCTGAACATGACCTTCATGGACAGGGTTAAAGGATCCAAAGTACAATCCAATAACCATTTAAGGTTGTAGAAATTGATGCAGCAATTGCTCCGCTTCTGTCAATGCTTTGCTCAAATCATCGTTCAACAATTGAACATCAAACTTGGGGGCAAATTTCATTTCTGCGCTGGCCTTGTTGACCCGCATGGCAATCTTCTCAGGACTTTCTGTACTGCGATTGCGCAAACGAAAAGTGAGAATCTCAATGCTTGGCGGTTGAACAAAAATGGACAAGGCTTTTTCACCGAAAATCTTTTTCAAATTCATACCGCCTTGCACATCCACATCAAAAATCACATTCTTTCCATCCGCCCAAATGCGCTCTATTTCTGATTTGAGGGTACCGTAGTATTGGTCCTTGTACACCTCTTCCCATTCGATGAAATCACCCGATTGGGCTTTTTTCAAAAACGCATCTGGCGTGAGGAAATGATAATCTTTGCCATCCACCTCATTTCCACGCTGAGGGCGGCTGGTAGCAGAGACAGAAAAAGCCAATTGAAATTCCGGGACGGTCATCAAATGATGAACAATGGTGGTTTTGCCGGCGCCGCTGGGGGCTGAAAAAATAATCGCTTTACCCATATGCTAAAATAATCAAATTACAGCACGTTGTTCAGCTGTTCCTTGATTTTTTCCAATTCATCTTTCATCATCACCACCAAACGTTGGATGTCCGCATCGTTCGCTTTGCTGCCAATGGTATTGATTTCACGACCCATCTCTTGGGCGATGAAGCCCAATTTTTTTCCTTGTGCACCGCCATTCAACTCTTCTAAAAAATGATCGCAATTGGTTTTCAATCGTTGAAATTCTTCAGAGATGTCCAAGCGCTCCAAATAATAAATCAACTCAGATTCAAAACGATTCTCATCCACTTTGTCAGCGGGAATCAGCTCTTCCAAAGAAGTCTTGATGCGGTTGCGCACTTTGGCATCGCGCTCTTGAACAGGCTTTTCCAATTGATCTCTGTATTGTAAAATCAATTGTACTCTTTGCCAAATATCACTGAACAGCGCATCACCCTCTTGCTTGCGGTATTGACCCAAAGCCGCAATGGCTTGCTCCAACAAAACGCGCACTTCTTTCAGTTGTTCATCACCAAAAGTTGTCTCCTCTGATTTCAAAACTTCCGGCATCCGCAATACTGCGGAAAGGACATCCGCATCGGACAATTGTTGCTCTTGCACAAAATTCTTGAGCAAGGCAGCGTATTGATTCATCAAGGTGGTATTCAATACTGGAGCACCTTGGCCTTTTACATTTTCGGATTGAATAAAAATATCCACCTTGCCCCGGACGCAGGCTTCAGCCACTGCTGAGCGATAAGCCATTTCTTGATCGCGAAGAAAATAAGGAATGCGCGCGTTCAGATCCAGTTGTTTGCTGTTCAGGCTACGCACCTCAACCACCAAGCGTTGATCAGCGATAATCCCTTCGGCCTTGCCGTAGCCGGTCATGGATTTTAAATTTTTATTCATTGCCACAAAGATAATGGCTTGTGTATGATTAAAGTTTTGTTGTTTTGCAGTATGAAAAAAACTGCTGTTTTGTTGGTCAATTTGGGTTCACCGGACAATCCCTATCCTGGAGCCGTTTACCGTTATTTGACGCAATTTTTGAATGATCCCCGCGTCATTGACATCAACGCCATTGGGCGCAGTATTTTGGTCAATGGCATCATTGTTCCCTTTAGACACCGCAAATCGTCCAAGGTATACCAAGAGTTGTGGACCGAGCAGGGATCACCTTTGATTCATTTTGGAAAGACCAACCAACAGCAATTGCAAGCGCGATTTGACGAAAAAGAGACCAAGGTTTTTTTGGCGATGCGCTACCAAAATCCATCTTTGGAATCGGCCCTGAAGGCCATTGAGGAATGGGGACCAGATCGATTGGTGGTGATACCATTGTTTCCACAATATGCATCTGCTTCTACGGGAAGTGTCATTGAAAGGGTAATGAAGTGGATGAGTGGATGGTGGACTTTTCCGGAGATTAAGATTGTATCACAATTCCACGATCATCCCTTGTTTCTAAAAGCTTGGCATGCGCGCGCAGCAGAATTCAATTGGAAAGATTACGATCACGTTTTGTTCAGTTATCACGGATTGCCAGAAAGACAATTGGACAAAATCTATGCGGACAACAAATGCCGCAACCACAGTTGTGAGCACGAAATCAACGACGAAAACAAGTTGTGTTATAAGGCTACCTGTTATGCCACTACCCGAAGTATCGTGGCTAGTATGGGCATCGCTGAAGATCGCTACACCGTAGGGTTTCAGAGTCGATTGGGCAAAGGATGGATAGAGCCGTTCTCTGATCATCTGATAGAAGATTTGGCCAAAAAAGGAGCCAAGAAGTTATTGGTCTTTTCTCCTGCATTTGTCGCAGACTGTTTAGAAACCACCATTGAAATTGGTGATGAGTACCAAGAGTTGTTTGAGGAGCACGGTGGTGAAAAAGTACAACTCGTCCCTAGCTTGAATGATTCAGAAGCTTGGGTAGATTGTTTGGAGGCTTTGGTGAAAGGGTGAAGAGGAGATGAAGTAGCGAGAGTGTAGCGATTCGCTATGAGGTAGTGAAAACCAAGCAATAAGTAAAGGGGAAAGGGAGAAGTTTCAATTTTTCCGCTTTGCGCGCTTTGCGCAATCTTGGCGTGCTTTGCGTTTTTGTATTTTAACGCAAAAAACATTTAATCCTTATTCTCGCAGGTGTTCAATCCCAATGGTACATAAAGCGGGCAAAAGCTAATAGCGGAGGTTAGTAAGAAGATGGCGCCTAAGGCCAAAGCTATGTTGTATATCAAACCTTCCAATTTCCCAGTGAAGACCAAAAATCCCAAGATCAAAGCAACAACTACGCGTAACCAACGATCCAATTTTCCCATGTTTTTTTTCATAGCACTAAATTTATTGAACGAAGGTAGTTGATGTATTGAGGAGTCCTTATGACTTGAATCACAGAAGGGGGAGAAAGCGAAAAGCAAATAACATTTACTGCTAATCCTTCAGACAGCGAACGCTGAAAGCGTATGTCTTGTCTATATAAATACGGTTGGATAATTTAGAAATATTATCAAATCTTCGATACCATGCAGAATAACGATTAAAATCCAGTCGTTCCGTGGTGGACCAATAAAAACCGTACTTTCCCAAACTAGAATTACAATCACTACAATTCTTGTACCCTCCAGGCAAAGCACCAAAGCCACTACTATTCGTTGCTCCTGTATTGGGAACTATCCAACCCATATTGGTGCTTTTTAGACGACCTCCTGCAATATTGCTTCCACCCAATGATTGTTCCAAATATGTCCAATCCAAATCACTCGGAACATGCCATCCTGAAGGGCAAAGAGCTCTTTCATCTGTTACAGCATGCCAATTATACAATCGACCAAAAGTTGATACCAATCCTGGATACGCAGAATTCCAACCATTATCATATATAGCTACTAAACCTACAGAATCTAGTGAGTTCCAGTTACTGGAAACTGCACCTGAAGCAATAGCATCTCCATTTCTATACTGAAACACATTCAAATTCTTCTGCATCCACTCTTGGCCATTGATGATTACACTTGGATAAAAGTTTCCATGAATATCTGAAACACCCGCACCCTGAATAAACTGTTCTTGTATATTCTCTGAACTAATTCCAGGAACAATAATTGAATTTCCTGCAATACTTAAAGTGTCTCCTGTTGAGCTGACAAAAGAAGAAACTTCCTCAGCATACAACGCATACGGCACACTCATCATCTGCTGTGTTCCCAAGTCCAATTCGCCATTGCCTGCGTTCATCAAAACATGCAAAAACTTGGCGCCATTGCCCCAATTGATGTTGTCAAATGTACCAACAAACGCTTGTCCTTGTCCTACATTTAATACCACCAATCCCTGTGCATTGCTCGCAGTGGTGTGGCTTTCTTGATACACTACCTCACCTGTTGCTGAGGCAGTATGTATCTTAAAGATCATGGTCAAAGAAGCATTGCTCAAAACACTCCCATCCGCATTGCGCACCACCGCTTGGTAGGGAATGGATTGGGGGGATTGGGATAAGAGGAATGAAGGAATGAGGGATAGGAGGAACAGGGAAACCAATACAGGTAAATTTGTTTTCATTGTCATTTGGATATGGGTCAAATATAACCGAAAGTTCATTATACCCATACGACAAGATCACGTATCTCTGCCATGTATCTGTAGTGATAATACTGCAAAATCATCAAATCAATAGATCTCAACAGCTACTATTCACTTTTGAAAAGCAAATCAATCTTGGCTCAAGATACTCTTTTCCTTTTTCCAATTTTTCTCTTCTATAACAACGTTAGCATCGAGTCAAATTGCATTTCATAACCGCTTCGATACATCGTAAAAAGGACGCTATTCTGTTTCCTCTTTGCGTAGCGATAATTCGCTATTTGCGTAATCTTGGCGAACTCTGCGTTTATTTTTAACGCAAGTAGCAAAGCATCGCTACGCAGAGTTCTCGCAATGAACGCAAAGGAGTACCAATTATCTGACCACCTGCAACCTACTCCTTTCGCCACCAAAATCAATCAAATAAAGCCCACTTGCCAAATCACCAAACTGGATTTCCACAGCATTGCCATTCAAGACAACCTGCTGCTGATAAACCACCTTACCGGTAATATCCATCATCACCAATTCCTGGGCGAAGGTAGATTCCGTGGTGTTTGGTTCCTGGGCGAATATCAATTCGCCCCTACGAGAGCTGTTGTATTGTAGGACAAAACTTCCTTTTGCGGTTGGATTCGGATAGATGGAAACACCCGAGACTCGAGACTCAATACTGGCATCACTCTCGCTCTGCATGATCATTCCAGCATTGCCAATTCGCAAACAGTAAGCAGTTCCCCAGTTGCCAGAGGTTCCGCTGCTGTGAACGGGACGAACACGAACGCTGTAGGTCTTACCCACAGCGACTCCTGGGATATTGCTCAAGAAGAAAGCACTGGCGAAAGCACCACCTTGCACAACTTGTACTTGACCATTGGTTGGCAAAACTTGGGTAAATTCCCAATCGTAGCGCATCGCACCGCAGACCGTTCTGTCTGGCGCGATGCTCGCATTCAATGCCTTTGTAGCTGGACATCTGTCTGACAAACGCAATGCAATCGTGTTCTCTGGGTTTAATGTGATGGTACATGTTTGATTGTTCTGCGCCACAATGCTGGTCATGTTGTTTGCAGCATCTAGAACGTTGTAAATAACAGGAACACTCACCGAATAAACCTTGGCGGCAACATCAGTATTGCTCGGCAAGATATCTCCCAAACGACTGACAATTGAATTGGATGAAGCAGTAGTGTAGGTCCATGGTGTTATTCCTTGATCAACGCCGTTCATTGAAGCGGACAAAACATTGACCATATACTGAGCAGCATTGGCACGATAAGACAATTTAAAGCTACCGCAAATCGTGTTGTACACTCCGGTTCCGTTGCTGTAGATATGATCACATGTAGAAGCCGTGAAATGACTGAAACATGCTTTAGCGCTTGCGTTGGCTGTTCCTGATATTTGGTGAACCAATATGTAATAAACTCCACCAGCTTCCAACTGATCAGAACTCAGTGTTTGATTTCCTGTCGTTGTTTCATGCTCCGTTGCAATCAATGTAACACAACCATTAAAGTCACGGTATAAACGAATTTCATTGTCTCCACTGGCCGCTGACAAACCTACACGCAAGGCATTGTGCTGTGCGGTCAACTGGTACCACAAATCTTTTCCACTGCCAGAAATCCATGGTGTATCTGCACCATTATTCAAGTTGGCTGAAGCAATATTCGCTGGTGTACATGCGGGGAAGAGAGCTGTATTCACTGTTGCAGCATTCACCAATTGACCTGCAATTCCTTCGTCAATCTGTCCATTGCAATTGTCATCCACTCCATTGCATATTTCGAGTTGTGCATAAGTACAACTTCCATCATCTTCATTGGCCAATGGCTCGTAGTTACAAGCAGTGATATCTGTACAACCAAGCACTGCGCAAACAGAGTCTGAACCAGAACAATCTTCGTCTATGCCGTTGCCACAAATTTCAAACCCACCAGGCAATACGTTGACATCGCTGTCATCACAATCATCTGCACTCAATACATCCCCGCAAGCGGAAGGTTGACCAGCACCAAAACCATCACCATCTAAATCGTTATAGGTCACATTATTGTCATCACAATCATCTGAATTGCTTACAAATCCTGATGTCTGCAAACAGGTGAATATGGCATTGTTAAGGTCTCCAAAACCATCGCCATCCAAATCGGCAAAGAACAATTGACCCAAACCTTCATCCACTGCTCCATCACAATTGTCATCCAACTCATTGCAAATCTCCGTTTGTGGTAAAATACAACTTCCGTCATCTGTATTGGCTTCCAATGCATAATTACAAGCTGAAGGATCGGTACAACCTTCTACTACTGGAATACAAGAACCATCGTCTGTATTGGCGCTAGGATCATAGTTGAAGGCAATCGGATCGGTACAACCTGCTACTACTGGAACGCAAGAACCATCGTCCGTATTGGCTGATGCATCATAATTGAAAGCACTTGGATCGGTACAACCTTCTAATACTGGAACGCAAGAACCATCGTCCGTATTGGCTGATGCATCATAGTTGAAGGCGCTAGGATCGGTACAACCCTCTATGACTGGAACGCAAGAACCATCGTCCGTATTGGCTGATGCATCATAGTTGAAGGCGCTAGGATCGGTACAACCCTCTATGACTGGAACGCAAGAACCATTGTCTGTATTCGCTGATGCATCATAGTTGAAAGCACTTGGATCCGTACATCCTTCTAATACTGGAATACAAGAACCATCGTCCGTATTCGCTGTTGCATCATAGTTGAAGGCACTTGGATCGGTACAACCTGCTATTACTGGAACGCAAGAACCATCGTCCGTATTCGCAGTTGCATCATAATTGAAAGCACTTGGATCGGTACAACCTGCTACTACAGGAACGCAAGAACCGTCGTCTGTATTGGCGGTTGGATCATAGTTCGAAGCACTTGGATCGGTACAACCTGCTAATACTGGAACACAAGAACCGTCGTCTGTATTCGCTAATGCGTCATAGTTGAAAGCACTTGGATCGGTACAACCTACTATTACAGGAA
>CANEVR010000061.1 GCA_947442505.1 Flavobacteriales bacterium
CATCCCAGACCGCGCGCACTTCACGGTCGTTGAAAAAACGGATGGATATTTTTAATGGTTCAGACATCTTATGGGTTCAATTGACTCAGTTCAACCCGACTGTACTGTTGGGTTGGAAGGTACAAGTTTAGGCAATTTCATCGCACAATCTATATGTCCTTATGCTTAACAAATAAACGCTGAACAGATTTTTACAAAACCCTTAAATCATCCCGCGTTTGATTTTTAAGAAGTTTTAGGAATTTGATATTAATTCGATTTCTGCAAGCGGCCCTGAAAATTAGACCTCTGAATTAGCCCATTCAAAGCAAGCCCTAATGAATTTCGATCACATTAACATGATACATTTTGATCATTTTTAATTGAATTGTTTGACATTAATTCGCGGTGTGAGGCACTTTGTCATATTCCTATTAAGCACTATCTGTTTTTCTGCATCAGTACAATCACAAATTGACACCACCAAAACCCACGCTTTTCCTGGGTTCAACAACTGGGATGATATCGTATCAAAGGCCACCGCGGACAATAAATACATCATGGTGGATTTGTCTACCGAATGGTGCTACTGGTGCAAAGTCATGGATAAAAACCAGTTCAGGGATTCTGAGATCTTGGCACTGATGAATCCCAAGCTAAATTCTTACATGTTGGATGCAGAAAAAGATTCCATCGGACAGTTATTGAAATTGAAGTTCGGCATTGCATCCTACCCTTCCTTCTTATTCTTCACCCCCCAAGGCGAATTCCTAGAAACATGGGCTGGATCGATGCCCAAAGAATACTGGATCCAGTACATTAAAGACAGCATCGACAAGGTTCCAATCCCCAGGCCCGGCATTCCATCAGGATTAAAATTCGAATGGCCAGCCTTCGTAAAAAGGGAGCTCAAAGCTCAATTCAAAAAGAGCGCGCCTAGCGAAGCAGAATTGAGTGAGTTCTTTGCCCAATGCGATTATAAGAAGTTCACAGATTTCAATATTTGCAGATTCTACCCCAACGATGTGCCTGATGAGTTATTAGAAAAGATGATTCACGACAGGTCTTGGCTTGATGCCAATTATGGCGTGGACATAAGTAAGGATGTGATAGAAACTTCTATCAATTGGAAAGGCTATCGTCAAACTCAAAATAAAAATTGGGTAAAAGCGAGTGGATACATCAATCGCTATGCATCGCTCTTCCCTGAAAAGGCTTGGGAATTATTCCATGTGAAATTGTTCTATTTCGAGAACAAAGTTGAGGTTGATAGCATCATTCAGCTTGCGCTACAGCACGATAGCTTCGTATCCGACCATACATCGGACAAATTGGTTGAATTCCTTATCGAGAATGGTAAAACAGAATCCCATTTCAAGCAAGCGAACCTTTGGAACAGCAGGGAACTAAAAAAGGAAGTCCATTTCAATCGCGCCAAGCATCAAGTTCAAATCGCAATGAAGCTATCTGATCTAAATCAAGCAAAAGTGTGGGCCAAAATAGCCATGGAAGAAGCCTCAAAAGAAGGGCTGAAATTAACTACCGAAGACAATTGGATGGTCAATCTATCCAAGAGCCGCGCCGAATAGGGTTAAAGTTAGGACTTAAACTTTTTCTTCCCTAACACAATTTTTACCTTCGGCTTAGCATTCTTAGCTTTGATTTCATTCATGAGCTTTCTAAAATCACTAAGTTCAACATCTGTCCATGGTTCTGATTGAACGGTGAAGTCAACATTTTTTGGTTCTCTAATTAGTCCCATTTTGTCTATGATTTAAAGTATTGTGAAATTAATCTGGTCGCTCTAATTCAATTACCTTTAGAATCCCAACTCATATTGGGCAATCAATTTTTGCAACTTCCCAAGTCCCTGTTGAATACTGCTAAAATCACAAACCATCGGGTTGAATTTCGGCCCTACCCATACCTTAGTGCTTTCGTATTCGGGGTGTTGGGGGTTCAAAAGAATCTCTTTGAGTTCCCGGTAACCGTATCTACCACCGCAATCTTCGGGTGGACACGCATACTCACCCCCAATAATCTTGGGCAATGCCTCATCAAACGTATGTGTGGAAATATCTACCAATTCAAGGCGGTGCTTCCAACCATCGCCAAAATCATATTCATAAATAACCACGGTTCCCACTTTGGAGAACACATCGGAGAGCATCACTCCTTTGACATCCGTTACGGGCCCTAATTCGTCATCCACCAATCGAGTGTCGGCAATTACTTGTTTGCCCACGTTAAACTGATAGATGTGCGAGTTTGTCCAGCCCATAACAATTTGGATGACATGATGCAATTCATACATGTTTGTATTGGGCGATACTTTAAAGGTTCGATTAACCTTTGGATCAGTATGGTCCAACTCGATTTTGAAGGTTAGGCTTGTCATTGAACTTTACTATACAATAATATGAATTTCCTCCCGCAGCTTTTCAGCATAGATTGAAAAACAGTGAGACCGAACAAAGTTCTGCTTCTAAATAATTTGTCATCTGTGGATTTAGCCCACTTTTCGATTCCAATAGAACGGTATGAGCGCGGCCAGCAATTTAAAAAAAGCAATATTAGGAATACATGCCGGAATGTATCAAACCGACACAATTTCAAATCCTAATTCCATCGATTTTAATCCCAAATCATAACACCAATACGTAACAGCATTTCCTACCGTGCGATCAACGGTGTACCTTGAACAATATGCCAATTCGTATCCCAATAATCGCAATTCAGATCTTCGAAAAACCTTACCAACCCGGAAGGCCTTCAGGATGCGGTAATTGGCAATGATCTGGTTGTTTTCAAGACGAATCATTTCTGTTTCCTCGTCATTCATAAGGGCATGATGGCGGCCTCGACAGCGATCGCTACAGAAGATTTTACGCTCATTGGTTACAGGAAACACCTCATCGCACAGCGCATAAGCGCACATCCTCTCTTTAAATTTCAAGCCCATGCGCCGTTGTAAATAAGCTGTTGGACTTCCTTCAGAAGGTAATAATTGGTGCGACCTACTTTATAAGCTTTGAGTCTACCCAATTTTTTTTGATTCCAAATCCATGTCCTACCCTTTTTCAGGTATTCCATCAATTGGGTTTCCGTAATGAACTCGAAGTTCTCTGTGAGATGCTCTGGGTGTTGTGTTGTATTTGTAATCATATCCTCTTTTTATGACACAATATTACCCACCGCCGCAAACGGATTTCCTGCCAAAACTGGCGAATGACATTTACCCCAACTCTAATACACCTTTGAAATCTCCACCCCAAAATACCTATTCATCTTCCGGGTGAGCACCTCGTAGTATTTTGATGTTTCCTTGCGAACAATTTCAGGATCATTACCCAACCCTGCCAACCGAGTTTCTAGCGGTTCAAATTCGACATCGTCAGGCTTCAAACGCCGATAGAAAAAATAGAGTTTATCGTAAAGCATCCTTTTGTCTACCCGACTGGGTTTGTACAATTCGAAAATATCCAAATGTCTTTGCGATTCTGGCAGCAGCCCCCGCGTTACCGATCCGATGCCTGACAAATTATCTTCGAGAATAAAATCTTTGATATTTAACTGTTCTGCATCCGATGTTATTTCCCGAGATACCAACAACCACCCCAATTGATTCTGCCCCACTACGGGCTCTCCCGCCTCAAGTTTCTTTTTGATAATTCGTAGGTTGTCGCTGAACGATTTCTTCATTTTGTCCAACGGCTTTACCGTTACATCGACCCTTTTATTATTCTCCTTCATCGATGCACCCTTAGACAACCCCAGCGCATCCATGAACTCATTCATGAAATACCACGGCAGGTTCAACAGCAAATGAACTTTCAACATACGGACATCGACGATATATGGCCCAACTTCATGTATATCATTTGTACATTGTAGTATATCATCCAGTGCGAAAAATCGATGTGAAAGATTAGACCTATTCAATATATCACACAGATATGGATTAAGCGCGATGATTTCATACGGCACGAAGCACATATATGGTAACGACGCTGTAAATGTCGCTTCAAGTAAACCGCACGTGGGCAATTCAATGTTCTTATGATGTATTTGTTTCTGGCGTTCTACAAAGGCCATCAATTGGTTTTCGAAGAATGGCGATTCTACAAAGGCTTGAATACAATCTATGTATTCCTTAATCATTGATATTTCCAACGACGATGTGTTGTTCAATATATGTTCCCGTATTGTGCTTTTATCCATAATAAACAGCCATTGTTTTAAGCGAAATTAAACGTAAAACAACGTTGAATCATCGCCAATTGAAATTGATGGTATTTTACGCAATTTACATAAACCGCTCCCCAATGAAAACAAGCGAAAATCTTCGGGGTGCTTCGTTCATTTCCGTTCAATTACGGTGTATTTACAAACCCGACTGACCGAATTTGTGTTCAATTCCATGCGATGCTCATATCAATAGAGCACTCAAAGTAACTGAATCGTTATTTTCAAAAATAAGAAGTTTTGAAATTCAACGCCTCGCCAATCAGTTGTTGATTGGGTGATACACATCCATCATTTCTTCAAAATTTCAACTTCTACAAATTCACCTTCCCAACTTTTCTTGGAGATAACGATGTGTGATTTGTGGTCTGAATCGGTAATCACCCCATGCCCAAATGCCCCGGCACCTTGGGACGAATGATTGTTGATGTAACACATCGCATAGAAACAAATGAATTAACTTGGATCTTTCGCTTGAACCCAATCATTGAACTCTTTCTCAAAACGGTCGGCAAACTCCATTAACTCATCAAATGAGGGAACTCTGTCATAGATCATTACTGCGGTTCTTGCATAGTCACTTCGCCAATCAGCGAGACTTTCTTTATTCGGAGCTACACTCACACCCTTATCCAATATCGCGTCATAATCAAGAGCATTGTATCGAAAAAATGTTTGGCGATGCTCCACCACTTTTCTAAGTAAATCCCGATTCGATTTAATACTATCGAAGACGCCCGCCTCGTATAGTTTGAAAAGATCATAATAGTGTCGACTCTTCCGCTCACTTCCTTTGTTAAATCCTTCCAGTGTCTCATGGATAAACAGCAACTTTTCCATGAAAGTTCGTTCGGGAGTCAACGTAGAAACCATGAATGATCCCTCACCCAATAATTCCGGAAACGTCTCAAATACGATTGACGTTATTTTCCTGTTTTCATTAGGTAGTTCGTCAGCTCTTGGAACCAACTCAATCAAGACAACCGGCAACAAACCACCCAATTCATCTTTCAGCGTACCAGGATATTCAAATTCGATATTTACTTCGTTTCCTTTCTGAACAGGTCTTAGTGCAAATTCACCCGGATTCAATAGTTCAGATATTTTTTGATTCAGTTGAGGCAAAAGTTCGTCGATGATAAAAGCCGCACTCTTTTGCTCAAGTTCTATTAAACGTAATTTGCGTTGAGAATTAGATGCTGCATCTTCTGCACCATACGGTGGCTGTTGGCCAAATACCTTTCGATTGATGGCGATGTCAATATCCTCCGAAAATCGTTCAATCAATCCCCACGCTTTTGACAAGGATGTCCCACCTTTGAAAGTGATATTGCCTTGCAAATCTGGAATTTCATTTAATACTTTGAGCATCCAACAAACCCAAAAATCTTTTTCAATAACTGCAGCAGGCAGTGGCATCGCCATTCTTTCAGCGGCTTGACGACAAAATAAGCTACGCTCTTCAGCTGATAATGTTACGAATGAGTTCATGATTCCTTTTCATTAATAAGTGTGCGCATGATTTTGGCAATCCAAGCTGGGGCGTACGGTATTTGTTTTTTAATGTGTTTTATATCCGCATCAACGATCTTGCTTTTTATCTGATCGACCATTTCGTTAGTCACATTATTCTGTCCTATTTGGCGAAGTGCATGAAGAATTAATCCCGCTTTCGTTCCTGCGCCTATCATATTTTTAGGGGTTGTAGGTTTCAATATAATTTCTTGATTCCCGAAACGAACTTTCCGTCGCGGACCATTGGTGTAAAGTTCGATACGCATCGGAATTTGGGTAGATAGGCCCAAAAGATTGGCCGCATACGCCCCCGTTGCTTGAACCTCAATAGCATCTGCTGATTTTATAGCATTTATAACATTTTCGACAGATGGAACTAACGCCCCCAATTGGGGATGCACAATGGGGAAATCGTATAAACCATGCGATAATCGCCTAATGGATTTCTTTTGCACTAGCCGTGATAATGCGGTCCGAACACTGGCAGAATCATCCGTCAAAGAAGAAAATAGCTTCGTAGAAAACACAAAACCTTTACCACGAGCTCTAACTCTTGCAATTATCTGTTTTTCAGTCAATTCCATACAATTATAACAAACTTATCCGTAACAAATATACGTATTAATTTGTTACAATAAAACTAACCCATTTAAATAGCAATCAACTCAACAAAAAAGCGGCACAATTCCGGAAACTCCATTTTCATATTGCACGAACCAAGAAGGTCATTTCACCAAATCAATGAATTCTGAACTTATAATTTCTCAGCAAAATTGACAAAAGCAATGAAAATCTAAAAAATGGTAACGGGCAAACCAATTTCGACGCAACTAACCAAATCTTCTCCTTCAAAGCTATTCACAATCCAAAACACCCAATATGTACGGAGTTCAACGTTGTTATGTCAAGCTGGAAATCATCAAGAATTAAGAAGATAATTCTTCTATATTGCGACATGTTCGAACAACTAATTGCAAACAACCCAAACCATCAACAGCAAAATTTCTCAATAATTTCATTTGTAAACAAAGCCATTCAGCTCACTGGACATCACCCATCAATTATAAATTCTGTCAACTACCTAAATACCTATCACCCACAATTCGATATTGGTAGAGCCGAACTAAATGCGATATGGACCAATCTAGAAATCCCAATTTACACCAAAATCCTCATCACATTCTGGTGGGGAAACATGAGCCACAAAGACCAAGCTCCGTTGTTTTATAACGATAATAACTTAAGTAAAATTTTGAATTTCTCAGAGAAGTTCATGGTCGAATTGACCCAAATAAACAATCAACAAATTGAATTCGAAACCGCTTTAAAATCCTTGTATAACAGTCTAAAATTCAAAGATGGATGTTACAAAATGGATGGAATTAACACTGCATTTTTTACAAAACTACTTCAATTTGGAATTACAAATCCTATTCAACCAATAATCGCCGACAAATGGTCAATTCGCGCAATATTAGCAGACATGATTAACCAAGGCTACGGTTACAATTCAATTTTTCGTATTGGTCTCACGAATGGTAAAATATCTGTCAACTTCCGTGGTAGTGAAAAAAACGAATTTGAAAAATACCTAGAAATGATACAGTATTTCAATTTAAGGTGCACCACATTGCAAATAAACCCACGAGAACTCGAAGAAATAATGTTCGGAGTTGGCAATGCAATGCATGTACAAAACAATCCTCGGTTAATTGCACAGAATATAATTTTGCAGATATTGTAAAACTGGTCACTCCCAGCAATATTCACCAAATCTATCAAACACCCCCTTTAACTCAGGCGTATCAAAAACCTCTAAACGTATACGGATGTTTACGCCATCGCGCTGAACCACTTTTTGCGATTTATGCAATGGAACAGCCTCCACTCGGCTTGCAGCCCACCCTTTGAACCACCGATAAATAATTGAGGGTGTTTTATCGACCAAATAATTGCGATAAATCCCAACGCAGTCATCGAAATAATGATCCAAGTCTATTGCTCGAGACAAAGTGTCCCAATCGAAAGTTTTGGTCTGAAATGAATCTTGATCAACCGATTCATCCACTTTATATCGATAAATTTTATCCAACGTAAAAATCTGCAATGACTGCGGCACCCATTCTGCTATTGTCTTTACCCCCACCAAATAGTATCGATTGTCGTAAATCCTGATCTGAACGGGATACACTTCAACAAATTTGGGTACTAATTCAGGACCAGACTCTCCGTCAACTTTGAAATAATTAAATTCACAAGCGACTTGTCGAGAGATACAGCCCATCAATTTAGATATCAACTGCACAAAGGCCGGATTTTCCGGCACCGACTTAACAGACACCATCGCCGACTGTAACTTTACGTCTTTGTTCCCTAGACGATGAGTGGTCTTCAAATTCTCAAGTACCTTTTTCACCGCTGGCAATTCCTTGTAGGGCTCAAGGATGCTTAAAACCAGTGGAACCGTGTCTCGCTCTGAGGCCGCCATGGATTCATACGCCCACTTATCGCCCGACGCTTTTATTCGATACTGCTTATTTTCTACCACGATATTGAGTGGTACTCCGTTTAGAGCACCTTCCCGCAGGAGTTTCAAATCCTCTCGAACAGACCGCACCTTGATAGCTTTTCCTTGCAATTGACAAAAAGCAACAATGTCCTCTATATAAGTTTGGTCAGATGTCCGCAAGAATTGCTCCAATGCAGTCAGGCGAGCGAAGTGCTGTGAAATAATTTTTTGCCTCATTTACTGAAGGTTAATTGGATGAAGACAATTAATTGCAATCTTAATTCTTAGAAAACACGATATAACGTCACAGATTAAATGACAAATGATTTCTGCTCACAATTGTTACAGCTATAGTGTCTCCTTCCATAAAGTGTCCATGCTTCCAGTCTTGGAAAAAATTGACGCCATTTCTCGTTGGAAAGTACAACCTCGGAGCAGAATTATTTACCGCATTTCTGTCGATTACAACTTCTAATTGACGAATTAATTCTCCGCCATGAAAAAAGTCTACTGCAACAACATCGCCATGCCGTCCAAAAAGGCCCTCGAATCTCGTTGGGATATTTAAATAGGGATGATTCCAGTAAGTTTTACCGAGTGAATAGTTAAACGTTTGTACTACTGGATTGTCTTGATTTTCATCTACTGGATAATCAATATTCTCCTCATGCATTTCAGTAAATACAACCTCCACATTTTCGTTTTGAGGATTATTTTTATTACCTGCAATATTGAACAAATTGACATGCCCTTGTGAAAAATTATAATTCGCATAAAACTGGATTAAGGAATATTCTAGGCCGGCAGCCAAATCCACCTCTATTGAATGAATATTTAAATTGATCTTATCATGTAGAACATAGACATAATGACGACTACCATTTTCCAATTCACTTTTCAAATGATTGTGAACCCTATTATTAGTAGCCTGCCCATTACCCAAGCGGTAACCAACCATTCTATTTTTTAGTGACTTGCGAGTGTGACCAATATACACCACCTGCCAATCTATCTCGTCTTCACCTTTTTCATGTACAAAAGCATACAAAATATTCTTTGCGTGCTCATTACGAGAAATTTCAATTTCGAGTTTACCATTTTTTAAGGAAGTAAAACCTACCTGTTCAAATCCTAATTCTATTAGTTTATTCATTTTCAAATATATTGTTATTGTTTAAGCGTGTCAATAAAAACTCATCCACCCCACCCCGGAATTCAGGGGCTTTGATGCAACATTCGATGGGGGTTACCATTTTGGGAACATCGTCAATCATGATGACTTTTTCGTACTGGGGCAGATACGCCGTTAAGTCCTTGAGGTATTCCACACGTCCGCCATTACAGAAAATTCGTTTGCAGTTTTTGCGGGTGTTTATAAATACAAAAGAATACTCATACAGTACAGTGGACCTGATGATCCATCGGACGTAATCCGCCTTACTCGCAGACCAAATTGCCAGGTCGTATTCGGATGAGCAACGATCCAAAAACTCCTTCAAGAAAGGTCTTTCGTATAAATAGAAGTACCCTCGCTTGGCTTTTAACTCAGTCCCAACAATTGGTGAATACGAAGTATGAATGAGCGTTTCATCCAAATCGAGCACCAGCAACTTGCGCTTTTTGACTGCCGAACCCTCCAAAACATCACCCATCATATCCCACCCTATTCTCCAAAGCCATTAAACCCTGCATCAACATGACCATTGCCAAAGTATCCAACTCACAATACTGAAGCAAAGCATCGCGCAAAGCCAATCGCTCCGATTCGCCAATGAAACTCCACTGCAGCTTGTTGTAAGCCGTCATCGCCGCGGTGCCGTCGGCTACCTCACCCAAATCGTCGAACAATTCCTCGTCCGAAATCCCCTCAAACGACGTCAACGGCAACAATGTCTTATATGGATCACGCTTCTTATCGTCCTGAATCCAAACATGGCTGTCAAAATTTCGACTGCTATACGCCTTCCCCTTTCCATACAAATCGGGCTGGGCGAAACGCTCGGCAACCATCGGACAATCATCAATAATCGCTGGCAAAATGCGCTTGATGGAATTGCTACCCCCGGCGTGCGGACTGTAATACACCTTCCTCACCAAATCAGCCATATCCACCATGTTTCTGGCGCCACGACGTTTCACTTTCTTATCGATTTCCTCCTCAGTAATCTCATCAAGAAAATCCAACAGCTCATCCTGATCATCAGGCTGTAATACCGCAATATCCCTTTTGATCTTGTTCAAAACCGTATTCTCGTGGGTGGCATATCGGAAAATCGTCCCACCGTTCGACTCCAATGAAGCCTTCAATGCGCGCACAAACGCCAAATTGGGATATTCACCTGCTTCATAAGAAATGAAATCGTTGTGATGCTCTACCCGACCATCGGCATGCATAATATGATGCGAAAATTGAAAAGCCACCGTTTCATAAGGCGCCATCCCCTTGAAATATGGCAACGCCACTACACTCGTTTCAAAATCGATCATGTTCAATGGATATTTCCACTCATGCTTCTTCGCCTCGAAATCATCTTTCCAAAAGATATAATCGCCCGTCTTCTGGCGATTCGCTTCAATCTGAAACCCTCTGCGCTCAAAAGGCGTCATCCCCAATCTGCCCGGCTCAATCTTCTCATTATTCGGCCTCAGCAACTCCGGTTCCAACAATGACACAAAAGGCACATTTTGTTCCATTACCTTTTTACCTGAACCGCCCAAGCCCAACCAAAGATCAGTAACCTTGGTTTCCTTCAGTTGCTCAGCCGATACTTGGCCAACCACATTCCACTGATGGTTTGACCAACACTCCGTAAATCCGCATTTCTTGTCCGCAAGAGCATCCGAATTCACAAAAGTGCACTTCTTACAAACCCCAAGATCGGGCTTACTCCAATGGCGATCCTGATTGACATAGAGATTCGCCGACCACTCAATGAAGCGCTCCAACGTGGCAAACTCCGCGGGAACGTTGCTGTTTGGCACAGGCAAAGCATGCAATCGCTGCACGATCTCCCCCATTGGCACTTCCCTGAGCAAATCGAAATTTCCAATTTGGGCCGATGTGAGTCCGTCCGAAACCACCACTTCGGTACGTCCTTTATCATCCTTTTTCACCTTGAAAAGTTGGTTCAACCCGTCGCGACTTGCCACCGCATCTTTGTTGACCAGCAACAAATAAGGTATGATCTCGAAGTTGGGCAATGCCTTTTGCATCACATAGGTTTGAAAGGCGATATCGTACAGATAGGGCGACCACTTGGCCAAAGGATTCCCATTTTTATCGAAGAACTCATCGCCATTTTTAATCGATTTCGACTTAACCTCAATCAACTTGATGACATGTCCATCGCGCACAACAATATCGGCCCGAATAAACAGGTTGTTGTATCGAAATGCCCCTTCCGCAATAACCACATTGGGGTTCGACTTGAGTTTTTCTTGTGTGATCCTCAATGCCTCCTCTTCGTCGAGCGTTTCAACGGTAATGTCAAAGCCTTTTGGATCGTCGCAGTACTTGTACTTCGCCATTTCCCCCAATTGATAGCCGCCCTTCGCCAAGGCTTGCATGAATGGATCGCTTTGACCTTGGTCCGCATATTCTGTATTCTTGGTATAGAATAATTTGGTGGGACATTCGAGTCCCAATTTGAATCTTCCTTTGGTGAGATAACGTGGTTTCATATTAGTTGGCTTTGGCGGTTTGTTGGAATGATTTTTCAAATGAGAATCCGATGCTTTTGTTCGATGCGTGGGCATCATAGTGTTCCGTGGCACACAATTGGATGAGGGTTTGTAACCTCGATTGGGTGAGTCCGAGCATGTTTTCTATGACGAAGCGTCGAGAGATATTGGCGATTTCGCCCGGTGTAAAGTTGAATTGTTTAACCAATTCTTGCGCTTCTGACTGACGAAGTCCTTTGATGGCTGATTTCCAGATAGCGATTTTCGCGGTTTCATTGGGCGATGCAAATTGCATCTTCATCACCCAGCGGCGTTCGAAAGCAGGATCCATGTTGGCTGTTAAATTGGTGGTACCAATCAAAATACCTTTGAAGGTCTCCATCTCTTCAAGAATAATATTCTGTAGGGCGTTCGTCATTTGGTCCACGGACGATTTTATCCCAACCCTTCTACCAATCACCTGATCGCACTCGTTGAAAAACAAGATGGGCATTTGCGAGCCCATGCGATCGCAGGCCATTTTATAATCGGCAAATATTTGTTTGAGCTTCTGTTCAGACTCTCCCACCCACTTACTCTGAAAATCAGTCACTTCAACCTTCATCAAGGACCTTCCCGTGGCTTTGCTTAGTTGTAGTGCAAACTCGGTTTTCCCGCAACCCGGTCCGCCATGGAATAACATGGTGAGTCCTTTCATTTTTGCATTCTTGGGAAAGCTAGCTTGATATTTTGCAAAGGAGGCAGGTTTCAGCAACTCTTTAATACGCGATGTTCTCTGGGCAAAGTCCTCGTCGAAATGTAGATTCACTTTCTGAATCTCTTTGGGTTGAATCATGGGGGTTTTGACCGTTGCCACCTTTAATCGAATCCTTTTCAAATATTCGGGATCCAACTCTTTGAGAAAGAAATCATACCCCTTGGCTGTGAGGCGCAATTCAGGATCATACTCCACCATGTTCCCACCGGCATTTTCAATCAGTCCTTCAGCGATGGGTGCCCAAGTTCCTTCGAGTACTTCGTGACGCAAAATGTGGAGATAGCACCTACTGAAGGTGATGAAACTACTTAGATAACTAAAATCAAAATGATGCTGGTCCAAAGCTGCCTTGGTGCACACCGCCAGACATAAGTAGGCATCATAAACATTCTCAAAAAGGTTCTTTTGATCACAATATCTAATCACCGATAAAGTTGGATTGGCATCTTTTATATCATCCAATAACTGTTCTACTTCAGCGCGGGACAAAACATCATGATCCATGAGTTTTTTCTTGAAATAATCCAACGATTCTTCAAGGCCTTTTGGCCCTACTTTTGAAACTTTCTCCAGGTCGTTGTCATCCATGGCTTGCACAATGTCTGGATGTATTGTGAAATAAAATAGGCCTTCTTCACGATTGCGCTCAATCAACCCTAGCCTTTTCAACTCCTTGATTTCTTGTCGAATATTGCGCGCTTGCCCATCGAAATAATTGCGAAGGATACTGATCACACCTTTCTCGGACAATCTCACATCATGCTCCGATCGACAGTAAATTACTGCAAACACGGCTGCTCGTGAAGCGCTCATGTTGAACATCTTTGACATTGCATTTATCTTGGGCAATTCCTCAATGGGTTTGACTTGCATTAAGAAGCACTCCTGAATGGCGGAATAAGCATCCTTAACAACCTGAATCAAATCTACTTTCTCAGAGGCTTGACGGGTGTGTTGTACGGTTTTATATATCTTGAGCTTTTTCATATGCAAGTGGAATTAGGCCTAAAACATCCAAATCAGTTGTGAATTTGGAAAAATAATAACAAGAGGGAAATGGCGAAGAAAAGAGAGAGTATTCGATTGTTCAAATCCTAAATTGTGAATCACCATAGGGCAAAGTTCCACCCAAACTATGCAATTAAAAAAATGCACAGTTGCAGTTTTCTTCATCAACTACCGTAAGTAGTGAAAGTAGCCTTAAAACCCATTCGAACCCAATTTGAACATGCTACATAATACAGCACAAAACAATAACTTAGTGTCAATCACCTTTTGACCCAACGTTGGGGAGTATTATAGATACTATCATAAACAACAGAACTGTGACAAAAACTATACTATATGATGAAATAAAGTTATTTTTGGAATCAGAGAAAGAAATGGAAACTTATATATGTCCTTTTCCTGATGTTTGGGCCTTCATTGCATCGGAACTGATCAGTTTTTGGAAAATCAAACTAAATGAAGCTGGACCGCCGCCGCCTTATTTAATTTTATCGGGGTGGAATTACAGCGATGACTTTGATAGAATGGAAACATGGATGAATTGTATCAAATGGGCAGAGGAAAGAAATTGTACTCATCTCATACCCGAATTACCTGAAAACAACTGGTACCAAAAGAAATCTCTAAGTCGATTCCGGTCTTTCGAAGATTTTTGAATCTGCAATAAATTTCACAAACCAACCTAAAAATTAATCAAAGAAAAAGCTCATCAGTTTAATTTACTAAAGACCAAATGGTTGACGAATTTTGATACTGATTTTTCCCCAAAACGATTAACGGGTAAAAAATGCAAGCGTTTATTGTAAAGCCTAATGACACTAAAAAGTTTCAAGTGAACCAAAATATTCAAGCCAACATTACGGTTTCAGCCTTCAATCAACTATTGGACGGGCATACGATTTATGAAATTGATTTTAAGTAATACTGAAGACAAACCGACAGCCTACTCGGTTATTCAGTTGTAATCAATTTAGTGACTTCTAAGGCCCAAAGTAAACCAATCACATCCTGTTGATTGTATTTGTATACCTTAGTCCACTTCCCCTTTGTAGTTGGTGTCAATAATGAATAGTTTTGATTCCGGTTGATTAACTGATCTCTTACACTTTTGATTCTTTGTGTAGTTTGCTGATTACCCCAAAACTGGTATACTGGATATCCCAACTTTTTCAATACTGAGTCTAAAGCAAATGGCCGTGGTCGATTTCCCGGATCATTTTTTATATACCAAGACTTTAACAACCTCTTTGCATCTATATAAAATGGAGACAGATCTATGCCATTATCGTTAAACACGTTTAATTCTCGTTGAGTATACCCAATTATTTTCAATTCATTTTCCTGACAAGCCAGAATTGTTTGTTTTAAAAATTCAGTTAAATCTAAGTAGAAAATATCCGAATCATTGCAAACACCTTTCAATTCTGAGTCGAAAATGACCATTTTAAATATCTCATTAAACCAAACACCACAAAGCGTAGGTGGCTTATCAATAAAACCCTCAAAATCTAAGACAATCGAATTCCTGCGAGATATCATATAATTGGATTATTCAGCTGAATTGCTCGAGCCATTCCCCATCATCGAGTTATCATTGACCCTGTAATTTATTATTTGATCAGAGTCAAACATGACTGCACAAAACCCCAATTCTCTTGCCTCTCGCAAAATTTCATTCTCTAGAAGTTCATATTATTTTGAGCCTTGGCGAGGAGAATTACTAAATTCAGATCGTACAACGACGAGTCCCCGGTTCTTACTGCAATGTTCAACGCAATTAAACTCGTTTATCATCTCCTTAAACATGCCGATTCGATATGGGAATAGCATTGAATCATCATCATTAATTGTACCCGCATCAATTTTGGGAATAAAATATAATTTCGAATCCCAGTCACTAAAAACAGGATTGGGTTCAAAATGCAAATCTATTTGACCTTCTCGACGCGATATGATAAAGCTATATTGCATAATTTCAAATATAGGATACCTATAATATTCCCCAGTTGTTGGACCACAAGGTAAGTGATGCTAAGTTAATATTTTGTGCTGTATTATTCAGCATTGTGGTTTAAAGATTTGTAGCACGCATCACTGGGTTTAATCTCAACACCTTTGTGTTTCTTGTGGCACAACAACCGATGAATATTGTTGAAGGAGATACCAATACAACCATCATTTCTTCAAAATTTCAACTTCTACAAATTCACCTTCCCAACTTTTCTTGGAGATAACGATGTGTGATTTGTGGTCTGAATCTGTTATCACCCCATACCCA
>CANEVR010000062.1 GCA_947442505.1 Flavobacteriales bacterium
GCAATCTCTGATGTACCACCACCGATGTCAATGACCATGTTTCCCATGGGCTCTTCTACATCGATGCCGATACCAATGGCCGCAGCCATGGGCTCATGGATCAAATAAACTTCTTTGGCTCCTGCATGTTCCGCACTGTCTTTTACAGCGCGCTTTTCCACCTCTGTAATTCCTGAAGGAATACAAATCACCATGCGCAATGAAGGCTGAAACAAATTGCGACCACGGTTAATCATCTTGATCATCCCTTTGATCATGTCTTCAGCAGCGTGAAAGTCAGCAATTACACCGTCCTTTAAAGGTCTAATGGTCTTAATATTCTCATGGGTTTTACCGTGCATCTGCTGTGCTTGACGACCTACAGCTACGGTCTTTCCGGTAGTACGGTCTCTGGCTATAATCGATGGCTCATCTACCACTACCTTATCATTCATGATAATGATGGTGTTGGCCGTGCCCAAGTCAATGGCGATTTCCTGAGTCAGGAAGCTAAACAATCCCATTTGGTGTAATAATATTTCTTGTTAGGTGAGAGGCAGTTTGCCTCGTATGCAAATATCCGAAAGGAATAGGCATTTTTATGCATGGTGTGAACAATTTCTTGACTAATTTTTTTTGAGGGTATGAGAATTAAATTATACACACATCCCGCAATGTTTTCATTGCTTTTGGTCTTCTTATTCTCATGTAAACTATTTTCGCAAAAAAATAATCATATGAAGTTTGAATTAGCCCCCCTTCCTTATGCCTACGACGCATTGGAACCACACATTGACGCGCGCACTATGGAGATCCACCACAGCAAGCACCACGCGGCATACACCAACAACTTGAACGCAGCATTAGAAAACTCTCGTTTGGCGGGACAAACCATCGAAGCTTTGATGACGTCTGGCTTTGAAACTCCAGCCATTCGCAACAATGGTGGTGGTTTCTACAACCACAACTTGTTTTGGGAAATCATGACTCCAGGAGGTGCCAATGCACCAGAAGGAGATTTGGCCAATGCCATCAATGAAGCCTTTGGTTCTTACGAAGCATTCAAAGATGCATTTGCGAAAGCAGCCACCACTCGCTTTGGTTCTGGCTGGGCTTGGTTGTGTGTGCACAAGGGCGGAAAGGTTGAGGTGTGTTCTACGCCCAATCAGGACAACCCTTTGATGCCAGGATCTTGCGGTGGTTTCCCCATCCTTGGTATTGATGTGTGGGAGCACGCCTACTACTTGCATTACCAAAACCGTCGTCCTGATTACATCAACGCCTTTTTCAATGTGATCAATTGGAGCATTGTTGGCGAAAAATACAACGCGAACAAATAATGTACTGCGTCGATCTTTTTCAATACAAACGCTTTCCTTCTCGCGCCGTCAAGGTAGGCTCTATTGGCATCGGTGGTGAAAATCCCATTCGATTGCAAAGCATGACCACTGTGGACACCATGGACACGGAAGGTACTGTTACTGAGAGTATTCGCATGATTGACGCGGGTTGTGAATTGGTTCGCATCACCGCACCCAGCAAGAATGAGGCTGAAAACCTGGCCAATATCAAAAAAATGTTGGTTGACAAAGGATACAACTCTCCTTTGGTTGCCGACATTCACTTTACACCCAACGCAGCTGAAATTGCAGCCAAGTTGATCGAAAAAGTGCGTGTGAATCCTGGAAACTACGCGGACAAGAAGAAGTTTGAAGAGATTGACTATACCAACGAAACTTATCAAGCGGAGTTAGAGCGCATCGAAGAGCGTTTTACTCCGCTTGTTCTCATTTGCAAGGAACACGGCACCGCCATGCGCATCGGAACCAACCATGGTTCACTCAGTGATCGCATCCTCAGTAGGTATGGAGATACCCCCGAAGGCATGGTTGAAAGCGCCATGGAATTCTTGCGCATTTGTAGAAAAAATGACTTTCATGAGATTGTTATCTCCATGAAAGCCTCCAACACCTTGGTCATGGTTCAAGCCTACCGTTTACTCATGAAAACCATGATGGATGAAGGCATGAACTACCCGCTTCATTTAGGGGTAACCGAAGCCGGTGATGGAGAAGATGGCCGCATCAAATCAGCCGTAGGAATTGGCACTTTATTAGAAGATGGCATTGGAGATACCATTCGTGTTTCTTTGACAGAAGCACCAGAATTTGAAATACCCGTTGCCAAGATTTTAGCGGACCGTTACCACAACAGATCGTTGTATCCTGAGACAACACGCAGAGACTACAACATCAATCCGTTTTCTTACCAAAGAAGAGAAACTTCCGAGATCAATAACATCGGAGGAAAACATGCACCTGTGGTCATTATGGACCTCAGCAATCGCAATGAAATCAATCCTTCCAGCTTTTTTGGCGCAGGTTATCAGTACAGTGTACCGATGGACAAATGGAACCTAAGCGACTTGGCTTGTGATTATATTTTCATTGGCGATCAACACATTCAATTTGACATCCCTGGAACCTTGGGCATCATCCAAAATGGAGCTGCTTGGTTAAAAAATACAACAGCCATTCGCACCTATCCTTGTTGGTCTATAGAGCAATATTTGGCGAGCGCGAAAAAGCATGATGAAATCAATTTCATCCAAGTTCAAACCCAAGAATTGACAGATGGTATAGTGGATGACATCAAGAAAGATCCAACAGCGGTCATTCTGCTTTCATCTATTCATCCTTTACAAGTGATGGATTTAAGATCGACGTATTTGCAATTGATGACAGCCAACTGCAAAACACCTGTTATTGTTCATACCCAATACATCACCGATTCCGAAGACGTGTTTATGTTGAACAGTGCGGTAGATCAAGGAGCATTGTTCATCGACGGTTTGGGAGATGGCTTGATGATAACAGCCCAAAACATTGCTTTGCAACGCGTCAATTCAACCGCCTTTGGAATATTGCAAGCAACCAGAACCAGAATCTCAAAAACAGAATACATTTCCTGCCCATCTTGTGGTCGGACACTTTTTGACTTACAAGAAACCACAGCCAAGATTCGTTCACGCACTTCTCATCTGAAAGGCATCAAGATTGGCATCATGGGATGCATCGTGAATGGCCCTGGTGAAATGGCAGATGCGGATTATGGATATGTCGGAACAGGACCCGGAAAAATCACCTTGTACAAGGAAAAAACAGTGGTCAAGAAAAATGTTCCTGAAGTGGAAGCAGTTGATGAGTTGATTGCTTTGATACGCGAGCACGGTGACTGGGTTGAGCCTGCTTGAAAATAACCAATCTGGATATTTCATCAATACTTTATCAATCCTAAAAAAATCACAGCATAAAGGAGTATCTTTGCGCCGAACTTTTTTTCACCCAAATATGACTGTAACAGTAGACGCAATCAATGGGCTGAAGGAGCGCGCGTTTGCGCTCGGGAGGTACCTTTGACGTGGAGACTAAGAAACTCCAAATTCAAGAAGACGAAAAACTAACGCAGGACCCTGGTTTTTGGAATGATCCAAAAAAAGCAGAGTCCATCATGCGTCAAATCAGAACCCGCAAAATGTGGGTAGAGGCCCATCGCCAATGTGCGGCTGGGGCAGACGACCTCGAAGTATTGTTTGATTTTTTCAAAGAAGACGCCGCAACAGAAGAGGAGCTGAACGCTGCTTATGCCACCGCCGAAAAAACCATCGAAGATTTAGAATTCAAAAACATGCTTTCCGCTGAGGAAGACGGTTTGAGCGCAGTCATGCAAATCACCGCAGGTGCTGGAGGAACAGAAAGTTGCGATTGGGCAGGAATGCTTATGCGCATGTACTTGATGTGGGGCCAAAAGAGTGGATACAACGTCAAAGAGCTCGATATGCAAGAGGGCGATGTGGCCGGTGTCAAACAATGTACTTTGGAATTCAACGGTGAGTTTGCATTTGGTATGTTGAAAGGCGAAAATGGCGTTCACCGCTTGGTGCGCATTTCCCCATTTGATTCAAATGCCAAAAGGCACACCTCATTTGTTTCTGTTTATGTCTATCCATTGGTGGATGATTCGATTGAAATCGACATCAATCCTGCGGATATCACCTGGGACACTTTCCGTTCAGGCGGTGCTGGAGGACAAAACGTAAACAAAGTGGAGACAGGGGTTCGTTTGAGACACAAACCCACCGGCATCATCATCGACAACACCGAAACCCGCTCGCAGCTTCAGAATAAAGAGAAGGCCATGCAATTGTTGAAATCGCAATTGTATGAAATGGAATTGGCCAAGCGCATGTCAGCCCGTGATGAGATTGAAGCAGAGAAAAAGAAAATCGAATGGGGATCACAAATCCGTAACTATGTCATGCAGCCATACAAATTGGTCAAAGACGTGCGCACAGGACATGAGACCAGTGACGTGGATGGGGTGATGGATGGAGACATCGGTGAATTTTTAAAGTCCTTCCTGATGCAGCAAGGCAAAGGAGTAGAATAAAAACAAATTGCAATAAAAAACAACATGGAATATCGTATCGAAAAAGACACCATGGGGGAAGTTAAGGTTCCAGCCCATGTTTATTGGGGAGCCCAAACTGAACGCAGCCGCAACAATTTCAAGATTGGACCAGCAGCGAGTATGCCCAAAGAAATCATTTATGCTTTTGGTATTTTGAAAAAGGCCGCAGCCCACGCCAATTGCGCGTTGGGGGTGTTGTCTGAAGAAAAGCGTGACATCATTTCCAAAGTTTGTGATGAGATCATTGCCGGACAATTGGACGATCAATTTCCATTGGTCATCTGGCAAACAGGATCAGGTACCCAAAGCAACATGAACGTCAATGAAGTCATTGCCAATCGTGCCCATGTTCTTTTGGGAGGAAAATTGGGAGAGGGGGACATGTTGTTGAATCCCAACGACGATGTAAACAAGAGCCAAAGCTCCAACGATACTTATCCAACAGCGATGCACATTGCTTGCTACAAAATGGTGGTGACCAAAACCATGCCTGGCGTAGAACAATTGCGCAATACCTTACAAAAGAAGAGCGCTGACTTCATGGAAGTGGTCAAGATTGGTCGTACCCATTTGATGGATGCTACACCTGTTACCTTGGGACAAGAATTGAGTGGATATGTGGCGCAATTGAATCATGGGTTAAGAGCTACGGGAAACACATTGGCCCATTTGTCTGAATTGGCTTTGGGCGGAACAGCCGTAGGAACTGGAATCAATACACCCAAGGGATATTCTGAATTGGTGGCGCAAAAGATTGCTGAGTTCAGCAACCTACCTTTTGTAACAGCACCCAACAAATTCGAAGCATTGGCAGCACACGATGGCGTGGTAGAAGCGCACGGAGCATTGAAAATGTTGGCTGTATCATTGAACAAAATTGCCAATGATATCCGCATGATGGCCTCAGGACCACGCAGTGGAATTGGTGAAATTTTTATTCCTGAAAACGAACCAGGATCGAGCATCATGCCCGGTAAAGTGAATCCAACACAATGCGAAGCTTTGACCATGGTATGTGCACAAGTGATGGGCAACGACGTAGCCATCACCATTGGCGGAACACAAGGACATTATGAGTTGAATGTTTTCAAACCCGTGATGGCCGCCAACTTCTTGCAAAGTGCAGAGTTGATTGGAGATGCTTGCGTTTCTTTTGATGAGCATTGTGCCGTGGGCATTGAACCCAACTACACCCGCATTGAAGAGTTGGTGAATGGATCATTGATGTTGGTCACTGCATTGAATACCAAGATTGGGTATTACAAAGCAGCGGAAATTGCCAAAACAGCGCACAAGAACGGCACTACTTTGAAGCATGAAGCATTGCGATTGGGATATGTGACCGAGGAAGAATACAACGAGTGGGTAGATCCCAAGAAAATGGTAGGAACCTTATAATACAACTTTTGTGAGTGAAATCAACGTTGCTACAAAATACAAAGTAGCAGAAATGGCGGAGAACCTGATTGGTTCGGAAATCATCAAATTGGGCGGAGAGATTCGCGAATTGATTGCCAAAGGGAATAAGATTTACAATTTCACCATCGGTGATTTTGACCCCAAGGTATTTCCGATTCCAGCAGAATTAAAGAGAGCCATCATCGAAGCCTATGAGGCTGAGATGACCAACTATCCACCCGCCAATGGATTGCCTGAGTTGCGCAAGGCAGTGGTGAATACCATCAAGCAATACCAAGGATTGGATTATGATGCGGAGGAAATTCTCATCGCTGGCGGTGCTCGCCCCATCATCTACGCCATCTTCAGAACCGTTGTTGACCCAAAAGACAAAGTGGTTTTTCCCGTTCCATCATGGAACAACAACCACTACACGCACCTCACTTTTGCCGAACAAGTATTTGTAGAAACGCGACCCGAGAACAAGTTCATGCCAACCGTGGATGAATTGTTGCCTCATTTGAAAGGTGCGTCATTGTTGGCTTTGTGTTCACCTTTGAATCCAACAGGGACCGTATTCAGCAAGGAAGATTTGTCGGCGATTTGCGATGCCGTCTTGGCTGAGAACGCCAGCCGCGGAGCAGATGAAAAGCCCTTGTACGTCATGTACGATCAGATATACAGCATGCTCACATTTGAAGGGGTAAAGCATTATGATCCCGTGAGCTTGCGACCAGAGATGCGCCCCTTCACCATATTTGTGGATGGTATATCCAAATCATTGGCCGCCACTGGTGTTCGTGTTGGATGGGCCTTTGGACCGATGGAAGTCATTGACAAGATGAAGAGCATCTTGGGACACGTGGGAGCCTGGGCACCCAGACCGGAGCAATTTGCTGCTGCGCGATTCATCAATGATGCGGAGGCGTATCCAGCATTTATTCAGCACATGAATACCGAAGTTTCAGCACGATTGAATGGATTTCACCAGGGCATACAGCAGATGAAGGCAGAAGGATTTTCGGTGGATTCGGTTACCCCTGAAGGAGCCATTTACTTGACTGTACAATTTGACTTAAAAGGCAAAACCACTTCCAAAGGAAAGCACATACAAAGCACAGCAGACATCACCGCCTTTTTATTGGAAGAGGCGCAATTGGCGGTTGTTCCATTCAGTGCTTTTGGTGCAGATGCGGAATCAACCTGGTACAGATTATCGGTCGGCACCGCCAGCATGGAAAACGTGACCGATGCTTTGGCTGCGGTGAGAAATGCCTTGATGGGGTTGAGATAAAGATGTGAATTTTTGATATTGAAAAAGGCTGCGGATGCAGCCTTTTTTGTTTGCTGAGTGATTTAGAATGGGAAGAAACTTCATTTGTGTCTTCATCTCCACATCATCCCAACCTACTCATTACATCACTCAATAGCTCATCCATTCTTGAAAAGGCAAACCAGCGCTTACCTAAATCCTTTAATGATGCGCCTAGGTGATACAACTCCTTTCCGTCAATGATTAAAAAACGATCGTGAAAGTGCTTCTTCATGCGCAATTCAATTTTAGGATATTGTGCATTGTGCTTTTCCAAGTCCAAACGCAATTGATCGTTCACCATAGCCGTATAAATGACGCAGTCAACCCTAGAATCTCGTTTCGACAATTGCAATAAGGTCTTTTCATCAATATAATTATCCAACAAAACAATAGATTGCCGCGCAGATGCTATTAATTCACTGCTGAAAACATAAGCATCAAAGATTTGATCATTGAAGAAGATTCCAAACTTCGGCAAATTCCCTCCATCAATAAGTGAATACAACTCTTGCAACTGATCACTGTGGGCGTGAACGATTCGCTCTACATTCGCTATCCTGGTCATTAGAATTTCACCAGCATGATTCGCTCTTTTAAATTCAATAAAGGATTGAATAATTTGGATACTCACTTCTACAGCAACAGTGGATTTCAAGACAGAAGAAACCATAGCCACTCCATACTCCGTGAAAACCAAAGGGCATTTTCTTATTCCCATTCTTCGAGATTTGGATGTCGCATTTTGCGATATCCAATTGTCGAGTTCTGACTTGCTCATTTGAAAACAAAAACGATCAGGAAATCTGTCTAAATTCCTTCTCACTTGTTCGTTCAAACGGGATGTGCTTACTCCATAGAGCTGAGCAAGATCAGCATCCAACATCACATTCACCCCTCTAAGACAAAAAATTTGTGGTGCATTGGATTTAATAATGTTATCATTTTGCATGTCGCGAATTTCTTGAGCTTTATCGAAATAGACAACCTATAAGTTATGCGCATAAAGCGAATGCAAATATGATGAGATTAGTAGGAGAGTAAATACCACCTCGGGAGCTAGCGAAATTTCAGAATGACAATTAGAAGGAAAGAGAGCGGGAACCAGAAACAGAAAGAGAAAGAGAAAGAGAAAGAGAAAGATGAAGGATATCTCCCATCCTACTCGAGCAAAGCGAGAGAAAGGAGGGGTGTCCGGACGAGCGCCAGCGCTGTCTGGACGGGGTGGTCGTTTTAGTGCGACTTGATTTTTTGGCTACATTTTGATCAAGCAAAAAGTAGCATAAGAATACAACAGTTTCAAAATGACATGATGTCGCTCCGCTTTAGCTAACCACCCCGTCACTTCGTGCCACCCCTCCTATCCACTTCGTGGCAGGAGGGGAAATTACGCCTCTGGAGCTAACAAAATTTCAGAATGAAAATGAGAATGAATACTCTTTTGTCTCCTTATCCCCTCATCTCCTTAAACCACTGCGATACAAACCGTGCAAAACGTAGGGGCGTATTGCAATACGCCCCTACAGAAGACAACAAATGACCAATGAACTTGGAAATGATCTTATTCCACAATCAACCTCAACCTCTCCTCTCCAACCATCACCACATAAACCCCACTCGCCAAATCACCAAACTGAACTTCCACCGCGTTGCCATTCAAGACAACCTGCTGCTGGCACACCACCTTACCGGTAATATCCATCATCACCAATTCCTTCACCTCTTCATCCCCCGTCCCTTCTTCGTTGTATTGTAGGACAAAACTTCCTGTTGCTGTTGGATTCGGATAAATCGAATAACTCGTATTCATCTCCCCTCCTGCGCGAAGCGATAGGAGGGGTGTCCGGACGAGCGCTTGCGCTGTCTGGACGGGGTGGTTTTCAAGGATCATCCCCGCATTTCCAATTCTCAAACACTGCACCGTTCCCCAATTGCCCGCAACTCCACTGCTGTGCACTGGACGCACACGCACATTGTAGGTCTTGCCGGTTGCGACTCCAGGAATATTGCTCAAGAAGAAAGCACTAGCGTAGGCGCCACCTTGAACGACTTGCGCAGTCCCTGCTGTGGGCAACACTTGCGTGAATTCCCAATCGTAGCGCATCGCACCGCAGACGGTTCTGTCTGGCGCGATGGTGCTGGTGATGGATTTACTGATAGGACAACGATCAGAGTTGCGCAAAGCGATGGTAGGTTGAGCATTAAGTGTCGTTGTGCAGGTGGCTGTCGCTTGAGCATACAGGTTCTCAAAGCTTCCTGCTGCATCAAACAATGAATACAACACGGGCACACGCATCGTGTAAACGATGGGGCTTATTCCCTGGTTGGCTGGCAACAAAGTACCCAAACGTGCCACCACGGTGCTGGATGTTGGCGTGGTGTAAGACCATGGCGTGATGTTTTGGTTCACCCCGTTTTGTGTTGCTGACAATATTTCGAAAGTATAAGCCACAGCGTTGGCTCTGTATTGGGCCTTGAAGCTGCTGCAAACACTGGTGTAGATTCCTGTGTTGTTGCTGTAGTAATGGTCGCATGAAGAGGCGTTCAAGTGGTTGAAGCAGATCTTGGCGCTGGTATTCATCGGACCGCTGATGTTGTGCACTGCGACGTAGTAGGTTTGACCGACAGTCAACTGATCGGTGAGCAAGGTCTGATTACCGTTGGTGCTTTCGTGTTCGGTTTCAATCAACTCCAAGCAACCGCCTGCGGTCATGGAAAACAAGCGTAAATCGTTGTCACCGGTTGCGGCAGAAAGACCAGCTCTGAAGGTATTGAACTGCGCGTTGAAGCTGTACCAAAGGTCGTTTCCGTTGCCCTCAATCGCAGGTGAGTTGGCACCGTTGTTCAGGTTGGCTGATTTGATGCTATTGCCGGAGCAAACAGGGTACAAGGCGGTAGTGGCAGCAACGGCGCTGATGGACGCTGGCGAAAGGCCTTCATCGATTTGGTTGTTGCAGTTGTTGTCCAGGCCGTCGCAAATTTCGGGTTGTGGTAAAATACAACTGCCATCATCGGTGTTGGCCAAAGGATCGAAGTTACAAGCGCTAGGATTGGTGCAACCCAATACAGCGCAGTTCTCGTCTACCTGGCCATTGCAATTATCATCCATTTGGTTGCCGCAGATTTCTTGCGCAGCAGTGTTGATCGCTGATGATGCATCATTGCAGTCAGAGCTATTGGAAACGTATCCTGCTGGTTGGTTGCAATCTTGTACAACATTATTTGCGTCTCCAAAGCCATCTGCATCATTGTCTGCGTAGAAGGTTTGTTGGGGATTTACTGTGATGTCCACCGATGCCGTGCAGGTCTGAGAACCACTCGTCACCGAGCAACTATAGTTGGAGTTGGTGCTTGGGGTGACGGTGATGGATGAGGTTGTTGCGCCGTTGTTCCAGTCGAAGTATTGAGCTGTGTAAAGTTGTTGGATTTCGTAGGGGGATAAAAATCTATTAAATATAAAAATATCATCAATCTGACCATCAGCAATTTCATTAGCACCACCCTGAATATTACGACCAATGAACATTGGCATATGATTCTCAGAAAATTGTGGAAAGTTTCCTGAAATTCCAGAACATATCAAAAGACCATTCAAATAAAAATATGTCGAGTCATTATTGATTGAACAAATCAAGTGATTCCAACTATTTTCTGCTACATCTGTCGAACAACCGGTTTCTTTTGTGAGTAAATGTGTTTGAAGTAGGTTACCAGCTTGCCACAAATTCAAATCAAAATTTCCCCAATGAAAAGACTGGTTTGATTTTGATAATATTGGAAAAGTCTGGAAAAAATCAGAGAAATAATAATAAGATTCGACTCTAAACCAAACTGAAACGGTTAGCGCGTTGATATTTGATAATGAAGAAGAATTCGACACTTCTATATATCCCGAATTTACATTAAAATCATAAGCCGAGGAGGTTTTCCCATTTCTATCAGCGGTCAAAGTCGCCCCATTAACCGTTCCATCGTTCCCATTCCCACTCTCATCATTGGCATTGCCATTGAACGGATAATACGCCACCAAGCCTTGTTGCAAGTTGGCGGGTAATTGGGAAGAAGCTCCTGCGCCGCCTGTTGTATTCATGGACAACGTGATGCTTTCTCCCTCACAAATGGAGGTAACTGGTGCGGTGATGTTGCAAGTCAACAAAGGCTCCACCGCCAAGGTCAACGTTACCGTTGAATCACAACCCGCTTCTGAAGTAAACACCTCCGTGTATGTTCCAGCTGCAGTCAATGTCTGCGTACCCAATGTGTAGGTTTCCCCTTCGGTTATGGAAGCGCTGATGGCGTTGGTTACATTGGGATTCACGGTGATGTCTACTGATGCGGTGCAGGTTTGAGATCCTTGGGTTACTGTGCAACTGTAAGTCGAATTTGCGGTTGGTGTGACGGTGATGGAAGAGGTTGTTTCACCGGTATTCCAAGCGTAAGATTGCGCGGTGTAAAGTTGTTGGATTTCGGAGGGGGAAAGGGCGCGGTTATAGATTGCCACGTCATCAATAAAACCATTAAAATATCCTGTTGAACTATTACTTAAGACATTTCTTCCTAAATACAACCCACTAGTTGAAGTTCCGATTCCAGATGGCAAAAATTGCTCCATATAAAATTCACCATTAATATATAGTCTATGAGCAGATAAATCAGTCGTAAGAGTAAAGTTTATCCATTCGTTGAGAGCGATATTAGAAAAACTAACACCTGTCCCTTGAGGATGATAATTATTTGACGCCACACCAAATCGGTAAATGAAAGCGTTCAGATCATTGTAATCAGAAAAAAAACATTCATAAAATCCATTGCCATTACCTTTACTAATTATAAAATGCTCTTTTCCATCTGATGGAAAGTCCAATATTTTGAACCAAAAATTAATAGTTTGACCTTGATCAAATTCCGATAGCTGAACTTGGTTTGCCGCAAATAAATATGCATCATTTGAGAGATATACACTGTTATTAAGAACGCCATTGCGATCAGTCGAAAATAAATGACCCATCCCTGTTAAATCGTTATGAAATGCACTTTGATCCTGGACATTACCATTGAACGGATAATAGGCTACCAATCCTTGTTGAAGGTTGGCGGGCAATTGAGAAGAAGAACCAGCACCGCCAGTTGTATTCATGGACAACGTGATGGTTTCGCCTTCACAAATGGAAGTAACTGGTGCGGTGATGCTGCAGGTTAATGGTTGTTGAACTTGACCAGTTTGATCTTGGTAAAGTTGTTGGATTTCGGAGGCCGATAATACTCTGTTGTAAATAGCAATATTGTCTATTTTACCTATCGCATATTCCGCCTGTCCCGGAATGTCGCCTCCAATAACCAAATCCAAATTACTATTGTTCGGAAAAGCAACATAACTCGATTGTGACTCACTTACTAACTGGCCATCGATAAAAAAACGCATATAATAAGTAGGAGAAACAGTGACGGTCAGATTAACCCAAGTGCCAAGCAATGATCCAGTTGAAGATCCAGTTTGATATCCGTCAAAGTATGCATAAAAACTATTGGGTTGAAGAAATATCGAAAACAATCCTCCTAATGAACTAGTATTCGATTTGCAAACGATAGGAAAATATAAAGTTCCCCATGTAGGATTAGAAAACCAACTTTCCGGATTCACCCAACAAGAAAATGTCATTTCGCTCATTGAAGACAGTGAAGTGGAATTTGCTACTAATATCGTTTGTTGGCTACCGTTAAAATGATATGCCTCATTCAAATTTCCATTTCGATCCGTCGTCAACGTAGCCCCATTCACCGTTCCATTGTTTCCATTGCCGCTCTCATCGTTGGCATTGCCATTGAAAGGATACCACGCCACCAAGCCTTCAGATGGAATCTGAGCAGAAAGGGATGAAGGGATGAGGGGATGCAGGGATGAGGAGATAACAGATTGGGTAAGGCTACTCAATAAAGTGATCAATGTCGGGGCAATGGCCAAACACAACGAGAGCGCAATTTTCTTTTTCATGGATAAGGATTTATACTGTCTCAAAGATAAGCATAACTCCCATCATTAATATATAAACCCAAGCCATAAAGCCATGATTTTCAACATAATCATCGCGCATACCCAAGTCGTTTCCATAACATTTAGCAGTTATGTATTTTCATACCGCTGTTCTCATCTTTCTCCTTGAACTTAGATGTATGAAAGAACGCGTAAGCAACGATGCATCCTACCTCAAAGCTGTGGGGAAAGCCATTGCTGCGCGCCGCAAAGCACTCCGCATGACCCAAGCCGATCTGGCCTCCATCATCAACATGGAGGTACCCAACCTCAGCGTCATCGAAAACGGAAAATCCAACCCACAACTCCTAACCATCATTCGCATCGCCTGCGCCCTCAACATCCAAACCCAAAGCCTCCTTCCCCTAATCGAGCAACCACTCTCCTTCCTAGAGGCTCCGGCGGTTTACCGCGCTAGGAAGCATTGAGGGGATGAAGGAAGAAAGGGATGAAGGGATGAAGAGATGAAGAAATAGGGAATAGAAGGAAGGAAGGAGTGAAATAAGCAAGGATCAGGATAATTTATTGATCGGATTTAGTGCGAATGTGCATTTTAAATCCAATGATTTGACGCCTCAGAATTTCCAAATCCTCGGATATCACTTTCAGAGTTCCCACATCAATTCTTTTTGGTTCTAGGCTTAGAATGATTAAAAGGCATGCCTGCACTTCTTGCAATGAGGCTATAGAGATGTTTAAAAACTGCTCTTTTTCTTTTGGATAAAATCGAGAATACCCTTCAGCAATGTTGAGCCCAACGGATATCATGGCACGTCTTGTTTGTCGAATTAAATCCCAATCTACATGCTCTTCTGGAATGATTAGATGATAAATTTTCCTGTTTTGAGATAAAAAAGATTTCCAAATCACCAATGTCTCAAATCCCAAAGTGTTCTTCTCCATGAAGCAAAATTATCCACCCGTCCTCAATTGTCCATTCAATAAATTATGCGTTAAACGTATAAATTATGGTTACTTTTCGAATTCCCTCATCTCCTCATCTCCTCATCTCCTCATCTCCTCATCTCCTCATCTCCTCATCTCCTCATCTCCTCATCCCTTCATCCCCTCATCCCTTTTATGCGCATAATTTATAGGTTGCCTATTTTGTCTGATGTGTTGACTTTTGTAAAATGGAAAATAATCTCGACAACGTCAACAAAAAAATTTCTAAACAAATCCGCCTTATTCAAGGTCAATTTATACTAATAGACTCAGATTTAGCACAATTCTTTGGAATAGAAACAAAAGTCCTCAATCAAGCCGCAACAAGAAATATCAAACGTTTTCCCAGTTCGTTTCGTTTTCAACTAAGTCAACAAGAGTTCGATGTATTGAAGTCACAAATTGTGACTTCAAAAGGAGGAGTAAGAAAACTACCTTGGGCATATACAGAGCATGGCATTGCCATGATATCCACATTGTTGAGAAACGAACTAGCCATAACCATGAGCATTGAAATCATTCAAACCTTTGTTAGACTGAGAAAACAAGAATACCTTGTATCTGGACTTATCGATAGAATCGAAAAATTAGAATCCTTTAAAACCACGACAAAACAGACCTTAAAGAAGCTCATTCTGCAGCAAAGCAACACCACAAAAAAATCTGGCATCTTCTTCAACGATCAAATCTTCGATGCATACGTTTTCAGTAGTAACCTCATCACTTCTGCTAAAAATTCCATTGTATTAATTGACAACTACATTGACGAAACCACCTTGCTGCAGTTGTCCAAAAGAAATGCAAACGTGAATTGCATCATTTACACTGAAAAAATCAACCCACAATTGAAATTGGATTTGGATAAGCACAATAGCCAATATCCCTCCATTGAAATACGAATAATAAAAAACGTACATGATCGGTTTTTGATTCTGGATAACCAATCTCTCTACCATCTTGGTGCATCACTAAAGGATCTGGGCAAAAGATGGTTTGCGTTTTCAAAGATGGACGATTTGATAGAGGATGTTTTAAAGAAACTACATTGACTCCGCAGGAGGGGAAATGTCGGGCGTATTGGAATACGCCCCTATCCAAGAGCTAGAAACAATTAGAGCGAGAAAGAGAAACAGAATGAAAATGAATATCCTTGTATCCTCATCCCTTCATCACCTCATCCCATTAAACCACCCCGTCCAGACGAGCGCTAGCGCTGTCTGGACACCCCTCCTATCCCTGCGGGCAGGAGGGGAAATATCGGACGTATTGCAATAAGACCCAACTTCAGCGCTGGCAAAAATTCAGGAAAAAAATGGGAATGAATTTTTCACTCGCCTCCTCATCCCTTCATCTCCTCATCCCTTCATTCCCTCATCCTGACCCGTCCTAAAAAAAGTTTACAGTTTAACTGTTGTTTTTAGTGTTTGTCCTGGTACAAATTTACATTTATAATTTAATCCTAAAATGGGTTTACATTTTTCTTTTTCATCATTCAACCCATTTGCTTTTTTGTAGTAGTTTTTCCA
>CANEVR010000063.1 GCA_947442505.1 Flavobacteriales bacterium
GCAAATGGGTTGAATGATGAAAAAGAAAAATGTAAACCCATTTTAGGATTAAATTATAAATGTAAATTTGTACCAGGACAAACACTAAAAACAACAGTTAAACTGTAAACTTTTTTTAGGACGGGTCATTGCTCGAGTAGGAGGGGAGATTTCCCCTCCTGCCACGAAGTGGATAGGAGGGGTGGATGCGATAGCAGACGGGGTGGTTTTATAAGATCGTAGCGTAAAATCATTCCAGTATTTTGATTTTTCAAAACAGACCACCCCGGCACTTTGTGCCACCCCTCCTTTCTCTCGCGTTGCTCGAGTAGGAGGGGAAATATCCGCTCTCTTTCCGTTTCTCGCTCTCCTTTCCTATATTAGCCTAAAATTAGAAAAACATGAAAACGTTTTTAACCCTATCCCTTCATCTCCTCATTTCCACGTTCCTTTTTGCCCAAGCTCCGCAGGGAATTCCATACCAAGCGGTGATACGCAATGTTGATGGCTCGGTGATGGCGAGTAGTGCGGTGGATTTGACTTTCATGATCCATGATGGTTCAGCGACAGGAACAGTTTTATACCAAGAAAGCCATGCCTTAACCAGCAACGTGCAAGGATTGGTGTCTTGTGTGGTGGGCAGTGGGGTTGTCTCCCAAGGCAACTTTGCCGATATCAATTGGGGCGGTGGTGCCAAGTTTTTGCAGGTGATGATGAGTACAACGGATTTGGGGACACAGCAGATGTTGAGCGTGCCGTATGCGATGTACAGCAATGGTGTGGATGTGCGCGTGAGTGCGACAGGTGATACCTTGACGATAGGAGGAAATAGTGTTATTGTTCCTGGGATTAGTGCGGTGAATCCGCAAGGACTTTATACCATAGGAAGCGGCGTAACAGACATTGATGGTAATTTTTATCCAAGTATTATTATTAATGGGCAGGATTGGATGCAGCAGAATTTAGCGGTGACGAAATACCGCAATGGGGACCCCATTCCAACGGGGTTGAGCAATACCTCTTGGCAAGGCACAACCAGTGGAGCCTATGCCATTTACGACAACGTTGCAGCCAACAATACCACTTATGGCAAGTTGTACAATTGGTATGCGGTAAATGATAGCCGTGGTCTTTGTCCCACAGGCTGGCACGTACCCAGTGATGCAGAGTGGACGACTTTAGAAACGAGTCTTGGCGGAAGTTCAGTGGCAGGAGGAAAGATGAAATCAACAGGGACCATTGAGAATGGAGATGGTCTTTGGTATTCACCCAACGAGCAAGCCACGAACGAAAGTGGATTCACAGGCCTCCCTGGCGGTTACCGCAACACCGATGGAACCTACTTCAGCATTGGCTACAACGGTTACTGGTGGAGTAGTGCAGAGTACGATTCTAACTTCGCTTGGTTCTGCATTCTGTACTACACCTATTCCGATGTAAGCCGCACCAGCAACGGCAATAAGCACTACGGCTTTAGCGTTCGTTGCGTAAGGGATTAGATTCATACAAACCGTTAGGTTTGTTCTTCACCGCTGGCATTTAAAAGCCAGCGGTGGGGGGGGGGATTTCCATCTCAATCGCAAAGAAAAATGCCCAATCAATACTCCCTCACCAACACCTCCGTCGGGATGTTCATGGCAAGATGTAATTTACGGATCATGTCCAATGTTAACTTTCGCTTGCGGTTCAAGATTTCACTAACACGGCTCTTGAGGCCAATGATCTCCGCTAAATCCTTTTGTTTGTAGCCCATCTGATCCATGCGGAATTGAATGGCTTCTATCGGATCGGGAAATGCGATCATGTATTTTTCCTTTTCGTATTGCTCAATCAATAAGGATAGCAATTCCAATTCATCGCCCAATGAAGTGTTTTTTTTCGCATCAAATATCTTCTCCAATCGTTGAAGCGCAGCGCGATATTCCTTTTCTGATTTGATGATTTTCATGGTTCTAAATGGTTGTAGCATTTATTTTGTCATATTCTGTGTGAGTGCCAATAAACCGTATCCAAACGATTCCATAGTCATAATTGATGCGAACGATTAACCTGTATTTGTTCCCTTTGATATTAAAGACAACACGATTGTTGTTTAAGAAACTCGCTGATGGATACATCCGTTTTATTTGTCTCGGATTCTTCCACTTTGCCTCTTCCGCTTCTTTGTGCCAACATTTCAACGCATTCTCGCTATCAGCATGTTTTTCCCAAAAGGAACGCAGAGTACTTTTCGCAATTACTCTCACTTTGCAAATGTATTCATTAGTTCCCGTTTTGGGAAATTAATTGATCTGATTTTTTGAGACCATTTCATCTTGCAAATTTCCATTTTGTTGGGTTTGATGTCAACCTATAAATTATGCAGGTTTATGCGCTTAAATCTAATTGCAGCATTGATAGAGAGATGGCTACGTAGCCTCTATTGCAAGTGGGAAGCTGGTTTTTCGTTTTGAAATTACTGTCTTTCTATGCTACTTTTTGCTTGATCAAAAAGCAGCCAAAAAATCAAGTCGCACCGAAATGACCACCCCGTCCATACTTCGCTGTCGCTCGTTTGGACACCCCTCCTTTCTCTCGCGTTGCTCGAGTAGGAGGGGAGATGTCACACAGAATAGCAACAGAATGAAAATGGGAATGAGAATGAAAATGAATAAAAAAAACGGTCAAGCTTATTCAGGCATTAACAACATTTCCTCATCCCCTCATCCCCTCATCCCTTTTTTTTACTCGTAACGCAACGCCTCTATCGGATCCAACTTGGCGGCTTGGGCGGCGGGATACCAACCGCTGATGACGCCGACCACCGCGCAAATGATAAAGCCAAAGAGGATCCACAACCACGGAATGGTGAAGGGTGTTTCCATGAAGATGGATAGAATATTGCCGACCCATATGCCCAGGAAGATTCCGATGATGCCTCCTATCTGTCCGATGACAATGGACTCGATCAAAAATTGTAATCTAATTCTACCTGGTGTTGCTCCTAGCGCTTTGCGAATTCCGATTTCCCTTGTGCGCTCCGTGACACTGACCAACATGATGTTCATGAGTCCGATTGATGCGCCCAACAAAGTGATGATGCCGATGAAGATTCCCCCATTGGTGATGCCGCTGATGAGGCTGGTCAATTCTTCGACCAAGCCATTGCTCATCCTGATTTCGAAACTTTCTTCCTCTCCCAATTCATCTCCGCGAATCACACGCATGGTGTTTACCGCCTCTGATACCAAGCGTCCCAAATCCTTGCTATCCTTGGCCTGCACTTGTATGGTGTAGTCTGTTGTCGCGCTGTCAAAACACTTCTTTACATTTTGCGTGGGGATCAAACATTGGTTGTCGCCGGCAAATCCCATGGTATTGCCCTTGGACTTTAATGTTCCCACCACGCGGTAGGCATTGCTGTTGATGCGCACCGTTTTGTTGATGGGCGATTCGCCATGGATGAACAATTTCTCAATGACATCTTGTCCCAATATAATGACGTTGTCGCCTTGTTCTACTTCTTGTCGGGTAAAGATGCGCCCTTCATTCAAGGTGTAGGAGGAGATTTGCAAATAATGCTCGTCGCAGCCAATGACGTTGACATTGGGATTGGTGGTTTCTGCTTCGTGTTTGACCGTTGTATTAAAAGACGCTCTTGCTGTGATCGAAACCAAGGGTGCAATGGTGAATTGGTTTTGAAAAGCACGGGCCTCCTCATATTTCATGGATTCATAACTCTTGGCAGCCATTCCATTTCGGCTGCCCCGGCGCATGTTGTTCCCAGATACAATACTGAAACTGTTGGTGCCCAATCGGGTGAACTCCGACTTGATTTTCTCTTCAATGGCAGTAACAGCGGTGATCATGCCCACCAAGGCCATGATGCCAATGGCGATAATGCTGATGGTTAAAGAAGCACGAAGTTTTTGCGCCGTCAAACTTTGCCAGGCAATTTTGATGTTTTCAACATGGGCGGGCGAAAGAATAGGCATGTGGCTAAAATACACAGACTTGCTGCTGTGGGAAAAGACTTTGTGATTTCGTAACAATTTTAGGTTTCCTGCCGTAATTTCGTCGCGTCTAAAAAAAGAACAAAATGAGTCAAGTATTCGATTTAGAAATGATCAAAGAAGTGTACCGTCGCTTTCCTGAGAGAATTGCCGCTTCCCGCGCAGTCACCAACAAGCCATTGACTTTGGCTGAGAAAATATTGTACACCCACTTGTGGGAGGGAAATGCCACTGCGGCATCGGAGCGCGGTAAATCGTATGTTGACTTTGCACCAGATCGCGTGGCGATGCAAGATGCAACAGCCCAAATGGCGTTGTTGCAGTTTATGCAAGCTGGCCGCAAGAAAGTGGCTGTACCTTCAACGGTGCATTGCGACCACTTGATTCAAGCAAAAATAGAAAGCAAGGCCGACTTGAGTGAGGCGGTGAACAAGAACAGCGAAGTGTACAATTTCCTTTCTTCGGTTTCTAATAAATATGGCATCGGCTTTTGGAAGCCAGGTGCAGGTATCATTCACCAAGTTGTATTAGAGAACTACGCGTTCCCCGGAGGAATGATGATTGGTACAGACTCTCACACGGTTAATGCCGGTGGTTTGGGAATGATTGCCATTGGTGTAGGAGGTGCTGACGCGATGGACGTGATGGCCGGAATGGCTTGGGAATTGAAATTCCCCAAGTTGATTGGTATCAAGTTGACTGGAAAGTTGAACGGATGGTGTTCAGCAAAAGACGTTATTTTGAAAGTAGCTGGTATTCTTACCGTGAAAGGTGGAACCGGCTGCATCGTAGAATATTTTGGTGAAGGTGCACAATCCTTGTCTTGTACAGGAAAAGGAACCATTTGCAACATGGGTGCAGAGATTGGCGCTACTACTTCAACCTTTGGTTATGACGACAGCATGGAGCGTTACTTGCGTTCTACCGGTCGCTCTGAGGTGGCTGATTTGGCCAATGGAATTCGTGAACATCTGACAGGGGATGTTGAAGTATATGCCAATCCTGAGCAGTATTTTGATCAAGTGATTGAAATCAATTTGGACGAGTTGGAGCCATACATCAACGGACCTTTCACGCCAGATTTGGCAACGCCCATCTCTCAAATGAAAGAAGCGGCAGCCAAGAATGATTGGCCAACGAAAGTTGAAGTGGGATTGATTGGTTCATGTACCAACAGCTCTTACGAGGACATTTCTCGCTCTGCGAATTTGGCCAAGCAAGCCAATGATTTGGGCATCAAGGCCAAGGCTGAGTTTAGCATTACTCCCGGTTCAGAATTGGTACGTTATACCATCGAGCGTGATGGATTGACCGCCATTTTTGATGAAATGGGTGCCAAAGTTTTTGCCAACGCATGTGGACCATGTATCGGTATGTGGGCGCGTGTGGGCGCTGAAAAGAAAGAGCGCAATACCATTGTGCATTCATTCAACAGAAATTTCTCGGCCCGTCAAGACGGGAATCCGAATACGATGGCATTTGTCGCCTCTCCTGAATTGACTACGGCTTTGGCCATAGCAGGTGATTTGACTTTTAATCCATTGACAGATACCTTGACCAATGAGAAAGGGGAGCAAGTGAAATTGATGCCGCCAACCGGTGAAGAATTGCCAAGCAAAGGTTTCGCTGTGGAAGATGCGGGATACCAAGCTCCAGCAGAAGATGGAAGTGGAGTAGAGGTGAGCGTGAGCGAAACTTCAGATCGTTTGCAATTGTTGGATCCATTTGCAGAATGGAACGGAAGCAACATTGAGAATGCAAGAGTATTGATCAAAGCAAAAGGCAAGTGTACTACTGACCATATTTCAATGGCTGGTAAGTGGTTGACTTACCGCGGTCACTTGGATAATATCGCCAACAATACATTGATTGGAGCAACCAATTTCTTCAACGGAGAACAAAACAAAGTGAAGAACCAATTGACCGGTGAATACGCTGAAGTTCCAACTGTTCAACGTGCCTACAAAGCAGCAGGTGTTTCTACCATTGTTGTTGGAGATACCAACTACGGTGAAGGTTCATCTCGTGAGCATGCCGCTATGCAGCCCCGTCATTTGGGTGTGCGCGCCATTTTGGTCAAGAGCTTTGCCCGTATCCACGAAACCAATTTGAAGAAGCAAGGCATGTTGGCTTTGACCTTCATCAATGAGGCGGACTATGACAAGATTAGAGAGAATGATCAAATTGACTTTGTTGATTTGACGGATTTCGCTCCAGAAAAACCATTGACTTTGAATTTGAAGCATGATGATGGAACATCAGAAACCATCCAAGTGGGACACACCTACAATGCGCAACAAATTGAATGGTTTAAGGCAGGCGGTGCGTTGAATTTGATTCGCAAGAATTTGAATTAAAATACAATATTGATTGATGAAAAAAGCCTCCTGATTGGGAGGCTTTTTTATTGTGGATTAAGCGGTGAATTTGTATCCAATACCCCTCACACTGTGAAAGTGTTCAGGATGTTTGCTGTCCGCTTCAAAATGCTTTCTGAAATTGGTTATGAGATTGTCAATGGTTCTGGACGAAGTGAAAATATCATAACCCCAAACCTTGTCCATGATTTCTTCTCGGCTGATGGCTTCTCCTTCTCTTGATACGAGTAGTTTAAGCAACATGATTTCCTTTTTAGACAAACGGTGGGTCTCGCCATTTCTGTTGACAATTTCAAACGCATCAAACTTGATGGTACCCGATTGAAAGGTGTATTCACTGGATTCCGCCAAAGGTTTAACGCCGGACTCTTTTTGTGCGATGAGGTTTTTTGTTCTCAATAACAACTCTTCTAAATCAAAAGGTTTGGGCAAATAATCGTTGGCTCCGACTTTCAATCCTTCAATGCGTTCTTTGCTGCTGCTTTTGGCCGAGATGAACATCAGCGGTGTTTTATTGCCTTGGATGCGGATGGATTCGCAAAAGGTAAGACCATCCATTCCAGGTAACATGATGTCTGAGATGATTAAATCGAAAGCTTGTTCCTGCGCAACTTGCAAGGCGGTGATGCCGTTGTTGCATGATACAACAGTGTAATTTTCCATCTCTAGATTCAACTGGATCAATTGATTCAATTGGACCTCATCTTCGACCAATAAGATTCTATACTTTTCCATGGTTAAGAACAAGTTGAGCTACGTTTTTACTGGCGCCTGGACCACCTAATTGAAGAAGCAAGGCGTCTTGAATTTTTTTTGCTTTGTCTTTTCCTTCGGGAGAAAGCAATTCTTTTAATGCCATGGTCAATGCTGAAACAGTCATCTTTTCTTGAATCAATTCTTTGACTTCTTCTTTGTTCAAAATCAGATTGACCAATGAGATCCATTTGATTTTGACCAAAATTTTGGCTAAAAAAATCGAGATTGGATTGGCCTTGTAGGCTACAACAATGGGGCACCCCCTCAGTGCTGCTTCTAAGGTGGCGGTTCCACTGGCTATCAATCCCGCCTTGGCATTGCGCATCAATTCAGGAGTTTGACCAAATTGGATTTTTAAATTAGCAGGCCAATTCCCGATGACATTGTCATAGTCTTTTTGAGAAAGGCCGGGTGCGCCCGCAATGATAAATTTCTCTGATTTAAATTGACTGGCTACTGAAACGAAAACGGGAAGTATTTTTTTTAATTCTTGTTTTCGGCTGCCTGGAGCCAAAAGAATAAAGTCATGGGTTGGTGTTGTTGTATTTTGATTCAACGCCCAATCATCCAAAAGCGGATGTCCAACAAAATGTGCAGTATAATGGTGCTTGGCGTAGACAGCGGGTTCAAATGGCAAGATACAATACATGGCATCGATGTATTTCTTAATGTCATGGACACGACCTTCCTTCCAAGCCCAGATAGTGGGAGAGATGTAGTGGTGTGTTTCGATGCCATGTTCTTTGGCCCAAGGTGCCAGTCTTAAATTGAAACCAGGGTAATCGATAAAAATGATTTTGTCTGGCTGGAATTCGAGGATTTGTTCTTTGATGGTGGCAAAGTTTTGCTTGATGGTGCGCAGGTTTAATAGCACTTCTACAAAACCCATAAATGCCAATTCGCGGTAGTGCTTGGTTATTCTGACTCCAGCATTTTCCATTTTCTCGCCACCCCAACCACGCATTTCAATTTGAGGATTGATTTCCTTTAATGCATTGGCCAGATGTCCGCCATGCAAATCACCAGAAGCTTCGCCTGCGACCAAAAATATTTTCATTTCAATAGAAATATAGGGCAACAGGAACGCTGCAAATCACCACGTACAAAATGCCTCTGCTGATTTGAAACCATTCTTTGCGAATGAAGTAGTAAAATAGTACAACGTCGACCAAAATCGAAACAGTCACCACTTTGTCTTGGTACATGGCGGTAACACCATAGGCTAGATCATTAAAAAAAGTAGCAAGGTTGGTAGAAGTGCCCAAAGTAAAAACCAATCCGAATAAAATGAAGCCCAGAGCGGCTCCGATTATTCCCAATGCGATACCAAAGGGGACCGTGTCCCACTTGCTTTTAGAAACATTACTCATGATTCAGATCCCATTGTTGAAGATGCGGCAAAGAATGATAAGCAGTGAGGTCAAATTGAACTGGGACCACAGAAACAAAGTTGTGTTTTAGGGCAAATTCATCAGTGTCTTCGCCTTTGTCTTTGACCATGAATTCACCGGTCATCCAATAATATTTTTTTTGAAATGGGTCAATGCGCTCATTGAATTGCTCTTGCCACATTCCTTGCGCTTGGCGGCACATCTTGATGCCGTTGATTTGCGTTCCTTTGGGAATGTTGACGTTGAGGCAAGTATGTTCAGGAAGGTGCTCGTCCTCCAACATTTGTTTGGCCAAGTGAATCGCTATTTTTTTAGAGGCCTCAAAGTCAGCGTCTAGACTATAATCCAATAAAGAGAAACCGATAGAGGGTATACCTTCGACGGCGCCTTCGATGGCGGCGGACATGGTGCCGGAATAAATAACATTGATGGAAGAATTGGAACCATGATTAACGCCACTGACGATGAGGTCGGGTTTTCTGTCCAACAAGGTGTATAGTGCTATCTTAACGCAATCAACGGGTGTGCCGCTGCAAGAGTAGGCTTTGATGGCGTATGGGACTTCTGCATCTTGAACACGAATGGGATGATGAATGGTGACGGCGTGGCCCATACCGCTTTGTGGCTTATCGGGCGCCACCACGATGACGTCTCCCAAGGTGGACATGGCCAAGGTTAAGGCATGAATCCCTTTGGCTGTAATGCCATCGTCATTGGTGACCAAAATCAATGGTCGATCTTTTCTCTGCATGTGTCAAAACTAATAAGGATTTCTATCATCTTTGCAGGAAATCAATTGAGATTATGAACGCGTATATCGTAGAAGGAGTTAGAACGCCGATTGGCAATTTTGCGGGAACATTGGCCCTCGTGCGCACAGATGATTTGGCGGCCCATGTGTTAAAGGCATTGTTGGAAAAGCATTCCGGCATTGATCCCAAGGTGATTGATGATGTTATCATGGGATGCGCCAATCAAGCTGGTGAGGACAACCGAAATGTAGCGCGCATGGCTTTGTTGTTGGCGGAGTATCCTGTTAGTGTTCCTGGAGAGACGGTCAACCGATTGTGTGCCTCAGGTATGAATGCAATTGCGCATGCTGCACGTGCTGTGCATGCCGGTGAAGGTGATGTTATGGTGGCCGGTGGAGTAGAGCACATGACGCGCGGACCTTGGGTGATTTCTAAAACAAGCTCAGCATTTGGTCGTGATGCGCAAATGTTTGACAGTAGTTTTGGATGGCGTTTTGTTCATCCCAAAATGAAAGAAGTATATGGTGTGGAGGCGATGGGAGAGACTGCGGAGAATTTGGCAGAGCAATTCAATATATCCAGAGAAGATCAAGATGCCTTTGCATTGGCTTCGCAGCAGAAGGCCGCTCGTGCGCAACTGGAAGGAAGATGGGAGAAAGAGATTGTACCTGTGGCTATTCCGCAGAAAAAAGGAGAGCCCAAAATTTTTTCTCAAGATGAGTTCATCAAGTCCAATTCTTCATTGGAAGTTTTGTCTGGTTTAAAAGCTGCATTCCGCAAAGGAGGTTCCGTAACGGCAGGAAATGCATCGGGATTGAATGATGGCGCAGCAGCGTTGTTTGTCATGAATGACAACGGATTGAAAAAGACCGGAGCCAAGCCATTGGCCAAAATTCTTTCTACCGGAATCAGTGGTGTTGAGCCACGCATTATGGGAATCGGTCCCGTTGAGGCATCCAAGTTGGCCCTTCAGAGAGCTGGATTGACCATGGATGACATGGATATTATTGAATTGAACGAAGCCTTTGCCGCGCAGGTTTTGTCCTGCACGCGAGCTTTGGGATTGGCGGATAATGATCCCCGAATCAACGTCAATGGAGGCGCTATTGCCCTTGGACATCCACTTGGGATGAGCGGAGCACGCATAGTGAACAGCGCGGCCATCGAATTGAATTTGAGACAAAAGAAATATGCCCTTTGTACCATGTGCATAGGTGTTGGACAAGGGTATGCAATGGTGATAGAACGCGCATGATATACGCATTCAACGGTTATATTCCTGTAGTGGATGAGAGCAGCTTTGTACATCCCCAAGCGACGGTCACTGGCAATGTGATTATTGGAAAAAATGTTTACATCGGTCCAGGTGCAGCCATCCGTGGCGATTGGGGAATGATTGTGATTGAGGATGGATGCAACGTGCAAGAGAATTGTATTATTCACCAATTTCCAGGAGTGGCCATCACACTGAAATCAGGTGCACACATTGGACATGGAGCCATCATTCATGGCGCTAATATTGGAAGAGATACTTTGGTGGGGATGAATGCGGTGGTGATGGATCGGAGCGAGATTGGAGATGAGTGCATCATTGGGGCTTTGACCTTTGTCCCAGCCAATTCCATAGTGGAAGCTCGAAGTGTCATGGTGGGAAATCCAGCAAAAAAGGTGAAAGAGGTGAGTGATGAGATGCTTGCTTGGAAACAAGAGGGAACAGCCTGGTATCAGCGATTGCCAAAAGAGTTGCATGATTCATTGATTCCTTGCGAACCTCTGCGCGAAGTTCCTCTGGATAGAAAAATACAGAGCACAGGATACCAAACGTGGAGTGAAAGGAAGTCCAATGAGGGATGATTTTTTCACTTTTAAGCAATTCAAGGTCAGGCACCGAGATGCAGCCATGAAAGTTGGGACCGATGCAGTGTTGTTGGGTTCATGGGCGTTTGAAGGAGCCTATCCTCAGCGCATTTTGGATGTGGGGACAGGATGTGGATTGATGGCGTTGATGTTGGCACAGCGATTTGCAGAGGCCCAAGTAAGTGCCATAGAGTTGGAGGAAAAGGCGATGCTTGAAGCGCAATTCAATTTTGAACAATCCCCATTCAGTGAAAGGTTGAATGTGCATTTCGGTGATTTTTTAAAATGGCCAGGATCAGCAAATTTTGATGCCATTGTCTGTAATCCGCCTTATTTTCAGAACAAGTTGTCCTCCTCCTTTGAGGAGCGAAACATGGCAAGGCAAGAACGATTTTTGCCTCCCCATGATTTTTGGAAGAAAGCCAAATCGCTCATGTTGGGTGATGTTGGGCGCATTGCGGTTGTGCTGCCCATCGATCGGATGGGAGCATGGGAGGAGTTGGCCCAAGAAGATGGATTTCACTTGCATCGCAAATGCTGGATCAAAGGCAATGCAGCGTCTTCAGTTTCGCGCGTGATGCTTGAATGGACCAATGCTCGCCAACTAGAGTTTGAAGAGATGGAAGTTGTAGTTGAAGACGAAAGAGGGGTTTTAAATGCTTCTTATCAAGGTTGGACCAAGTCTTTTTTATTGGAAAAATGATGTTCCAAATTTGGAATTAACATTTACTTCCGATATGTTTGGGACACTAAAACAAAAAACATGAAAAAAGTATTTTCTTTAGCTTTGATTGCAATTGCTTTTGCATCATGCACCAAGACTTACACTTGCGAGTGTACAGTTTCTACAACTGGTACTGATCCTATTACGGGAATGAGTATCAATTCTTCTCAAGTAGTTTCTGAAACAAAAGATGCTAAAAAAGCAGATGCAGAAGATTGGTGTGCAGAAGGTAATTCTACCCAAACAACCTTAGGTTTGACTGTCACTTCAGCTTGTGAATTGAAGTAATTCAAATGAATTTAATTCAAGGGTTGTCTCTTTTGGAGATGACCCTTTTTATTTTATGAAAATCATTCAATATCTTGTTTTTGTCGTTATCGGGGTGCTGTTCATGGTATCCGGTATTTTAAAATTGTATCCCATTGAGATGCTGGAATTGGATTTGGGTTATCATACCGGAATGCCGGAATGGTTGTCCATGATTGCGGCTCGTTTGCTGATAGGCTTTGAATTGGTTTTGGGATTTTTATTGATGATTCGTTTTCAAGAGCGCCTTACGCTTAAATGGGCTGGTGCTGTTTTGGTCTTTTTTAGCTTCTATCTGATTTATCTGATGATACAGTTCCCTGGCCAAGACAATTGTGGGTGCATGGGAATGATAGCACCCATGAGCCCTCTTCAAAGTTTGCTTAAAAATTTGGGCATGTTGGGATTGATTGTTTTCTTATTGGTCATCAAGTCCTTTGAAACACCTGTGTTTTTGTTGCGATTGCAAAAGGGTATGATTGTTTTTGTTGTGGTTGGATTTACATTGCCCTTTGTTCTCAACACCATTGATTGGAGCAAGGATGATATGCGTCAGTCTTTTCAGCCATCGATTCAGCAGAATGTATTGACTGGATTGAAAAGGAAAGAGACGGGGACTTTTGTATTGGCTTATCTGTCACCGCATTGCATTTATTGTAAGATGTTGGCGAGGAAATGGGAGTGGTTCAAATCCAGAAATCAATGGGAGACGCCCATGCATGTCGTATTCATGGGGCAGAATATCGAATCAGATATTCAGGAGTTTCTTTATCAAACTGGATTGAGCGTATCATCATACACCACAATGAATGATGTGGAGTTTATTCAAAAGACACATGGATCTTTGCCTTCCATTTACGTTGTGCAAAATGAATTTGTTGTTCAAAAAGACAATTTCATTTCTTTCAACGAACAAAATTTGCGCAATTGGCGGTAATTGAAAGAATAGAGCAATGGCAATAAATAAACTTTTGTGCATGTTATTTCCTCTTGTTTCGCGAATTCTTAAAGGCCAATATTAACGCGAATATGAGTCCAATGTAACCGCTGAACAGGATACATAGTACGGCGGGGATAATCAATTGCGAGCGAGCGGATGCATTGAATTTAATATCAGGGTTGTTGTTGATGATTTCAAAAGATTTGTAGGTAGAGTAAAACATGATTACAAAAGCAACGATACTTCCCATGATCCCAAAAATGGACATAATGGCGAATAACTCATCGGTGATGGCTCCATTTAATGAAAGCATTGCCCCTAAAGTGGTATAACCAATTCCGATGAACATCATTTTCATTGATCTTGTGGCATTTTTTACCCGGCGTTCAAATGTCTTGTTGGCCAATGCTTCAGGGTAGTTTTTTTTGGATTGATCAAGATCAATTTTGTATTCACGGGGAGGTGCATAGAAATCTTGTTCCTCTTCTTTTTTTTCGGGTAAGACGTTTGCGTTGGGAGTTGATTGATTTTCGGGGGTAATGGTATCTGCCACAAAAGCATGTTGAGCAATATTGGGTAACGCATTGTCAACTTCGGCACTGACATTAGAAAGAGGTGTATCAGAGACCAATTTATTATTGTTCGATACATGTCTGTGCGTAAGCATCCAACCACCGGTATATTGCCTTTTGTAAAAACCACAACTGCTTAAGGATAGAATGGCAATGATAATTGCAAAGTTTCTCATGAATCGTTACTTATTATTGTTGAACAAAAGAAACAAAAAAAAGGATAGTTTCCTATCCTTTTAACGAAGCTTTTGTATGTCCAATCTATTTGGCTTTGAATTGTTGGATGGCATTTTTGGTAAAGTCGGACAATACCAACCGACCACTGATTTTGGCTCGATCAAACAACAAGGTATTCCAATTTTCAGTTCCTTCCCAAAATATTTTTTTCAAGTCTAACATGGCTTCTGGATTGCTTTTGGCCAATTTGGAAGCCAAAATGTCAATGGCATTGTCCATCTCCTCAATGGTTTCATGCACCTCTGCAAATAGTCCTTTCTCTTTTGCCCAAGTTGCGCTTTGCCATTGCGTAGCATCAATGGCCATTTGCGACATGGCGCTCAACCCAACTTTGCGTTGAACGGCAGGACCAACCACAAAAGGTCCAATACCTACCGCCAATTCACTGAGCTTTATGGAAGCTTTGGTCGTTGCGAAGCAAAAATCAACCGATGCCGCAATTCCAACTCCGCCTCCAACAGCTTTGTTGTGCACGCGACCAATGATCAATTTTGGACACTGACGCATGGCATTGATGACCAAGGCAAATCCACTAAAGAAGTGGTCACCTGTAGCTTCATCATGAATGGCAACCAATTCGTCAAAACTGGCGCCAGCACAAAAGGCTTTGTCACCATCACTCATCAAAATGATAACGTTGACGTCTTCACGTTGTCCGGTTTCCTCAATGGTTTTGGCTAGCAATCGTAATAACTCACCCGGCAAGCTATTGCTTTGGGGATGAAAAAAAGACACCGTAGCAACGGTGTCTTTTATAGCAACGGAAACTTTTCCTTCCATTATAAATCGTAATTAGTGTCTTTTTGCAATGGGAACGTTTTCGCGCAATGTTGGTCCAGTGTAGATTTGACGAGGACGACCAATGGGTTCTCCTTGTTCCGTCATCTCTTTCCATTGTGCAATCCAACCTGGAAGGCGGCCCAGTGCAAACATTACGGTGAACATCTCGGTTGGGATTCCGATAGCGCGGTAAATGATTCCCGAATAAAAATCCACATTCGGATATAATTTGC
>CANEVR010000064.1 GCA_947442505.1 Flavobacteriales bacterium
CACAACTTTGACAGTCGCCCAGCATATTCTAACGAAAAAAACTATCCCTGTTAAAACAAAAAAAAGATCGATTTTCCGCTCAATTTAATCTTTCAAAATTTCCCTTTTTTTTCCTCATTTTACTACCGTTCAAAACGCGAATTTCTCCACAAATCGGTGGGCTAAATGTGGGCTAAGTATAAATGAAAAATTCCGCAACCCTCTAGAATACAGGTGATTGCGGAATTTTATTGTGGAGATAATCGGATTCGAACCGATGACCTCTTGCATGCCATGCAAGCGCTCTAGCCAACTGAGCTATACCCCCGTTTGGAGGTTGCAAATATAAGGACTTCATTCATAGTTGCAAGAAATTCCTAAAACTTCCTCAAAACCAAAAGTTTTAGGAATTTCATTGGGCCAGATCCGACTACTGTGAGGGATGGGAGCGGCATCCTTTTGGGAAGGTCGCGCAGCGACCCCTTCCCAAAAGATACAGCGGACAGCCCGACCGCCTTGGGGAGCATCGCGATGCCAAGGGGGTCACAGCCATGTCATGATTGATTTCGTTTCATTTGTTAAGCCAGTTTTAAATTGGGGATTTTAGCTGTATTATTGTTGTATGAAACTTTTCAGTTTTTCTTTTGTTTTGTTTTGCACGCTTCTGTTGGGTTCATCGTTCCAATCTGATGCGCAAACTTTATTCATCAACGAGATTGTTGCCTCCAATACCAACGATCAAATGGATGAGTTCTTTGAATACGACGACTGGTTGGAGATTTACAATTCCGGCGGTATTCTAAATCTTGCCGGTTATTATCTGAGCGACGACCCCGACTCCTTGGATAAATTTCAAATTCCCAATGATCCCACACTGACCACCATTCTTCCCAATAATCATATCGTTTTTTGGTGTGACAACGACAATGTCACCCAAGGCGCCAACCATACCAACTTCACCCTGAAATCAGGCGGTGAAAAGGTTTTCTTGGTGAACCCCGATGGCGTCACCATCATCGATAGCATCACCTACCCTCCCTTGGCGACTGATATCAGCTATGGTCGCACTTGTGATGGTTGTCCTACATGGCAATATTTCAATAACACCACCTGGAAAAACGACAACCAAGAAATCATCAACATGAACGGCGAATTGCTCTTCATCAACGAGATTCAAACGGTGAACACCAATACCATCCACGACTTGCAATTTGAATACGAACCTTGGATGGAGATTTACAATCCGAACAGCTTTCAGGTCAATTTGGCCAGCTACATCATTGAAGCCAATGGGGTGAATTATATGATTCCAACCAACGCTCCCATTGAAACCATTATCCCCGCTGGGCAGTTTCGTGTTGTCTGGTTTGACAACGATATCGACCAAGGTGCCCTGCATTTGAATTTGTCTTTGGGGACAACCGGGAATGTCAAAATATTGGGTCCCAATGGATCATCTATCGTGAACTCCTACAACTTCAATACCATTGCAGCCGACCAAAGTTGGGGACGAAATGTTGATGGTGGCGTGAATAGTATCACTTTCAATTCTCCTACTCCTACTGCCTCCAATACCCTGTTTGTTGTTCCTGGAGCTGCGATCAAAATCAATGAAGTGATGGCAAAAAATTTCACAACACTCATGGACAACTTCAGTGAATACGAGGACTGGATGGAGATTTATAATCCTTTACCCACTCCTGTTAACCTGGGCGGCTACTACCTCTCTGACAATCCTGAAATTCGCAACAAGTGGCAAATCCCCTCCACCTTTCCAGATAGTGTCACCATTCCCGCTGGTGGTTGGAAATTGTTTTTCTGCGACGACGACTTGAATCAAGGTGTATTGCATGCCAATTTCAAGTTGTCCAATGGTAGCGAATATGCGGGTATTTTTAGCACGGATGGATTCACCATGGTGGACGAAGTGCAATGGGGATTTATGGGAGCGGACACCAGCTTTGGCCGCCAATATGATGGTTACAGCAATTGGATTCAGTTCACTACCCCAAACACCGTTACCCCCGGAACCAGCAATGGCACCAATCCCAATGGAGTTGACAATATCTTTCAGCAAGAAATTGCGGTTTATCCCAATCCCAGCGCCGATGAAATACATTGGAATTCGCCACAAAATTTTAGAATGTATGATGTACAGGGTAATATGGTGATGCAAGGGAAAAATCAAGTTTTTGCAGACATCAGAAGACTATCATCAGGAAGTTACTTTGTTGTTTTTGAAAACAACAGAGGAGTGAAGTTCGAGAAAATCTAAACTTGATTTTCTTCCAAATCTTGTTGCAATAGCGAACGCCAAAACCCGGGTATATCCTGGGTTTGTTGTGTCTTGTGGTTAAAAGAAACCAATACACAAGCTCCATGCGCCGCAAGTATCTCTTGGCTTTTCACGATTTTGAAAATATTGGATGTAAGGGTGACGCTCTTATTACCGAGATGCGAGCAAAAAGTTTTGATCACCACCTCGTCATCGAAAAACAATGGTGTCTTATAATTCAACTCGTTTTTGGCCACCACTACCCCTTCCTCAATCCAATCCCACTTCTCCACGCGCAAGTCTCGGAAATATTGAATACGAGCTTGCTCCATGTAAGTAAAATAAGTAGCATTGTTGACATGGCCCATGGCGTCCATGTCACGAAATCTGATCTCGGGACGGTACAATTTCATATTAATTCAATTCGGGATCTTCTGGGAAATTGGCCACCAATTGGCCTTTCTTCCCTAGCTTTCTCATGATGCCTCTCCACATGTCTTTCTCGTTATAATGCATGATGGTTGCGGCGTTGACTTTTGTGACAAACCAGCTTTTCTCTCCCAGTTCATCGTCCAATTGACCCACACCCCATCCGCTGTATCCCAAAAAGAAACGAATTTCTTTCAGTGCAATCTCACCGGAAAGTACTTTCTGCTTGAGCACGTCAAAGTCGCCACCGAAATACAAACCATCCATGATGGCTGCGCTATTGGGGATAAGCTCACCTTGGGTATGTAGGTAAAACAAATTGGATGATTTGACTGGACCACCGATAGAGACATCAATCTTGTCATCAGGAAAATCCTCAATCAATTGGGACAACTCGACTTCGACGTAGTTATTTAATACAAAACCAAAACTACCCTCTTTGCCGTGGTCACAAACGATGATAACGGTTCTTTTAAAGAAGGGGTCGCTGATAAAAGGTTCTGCCAAAAGCAAACTTCCTTTTTCGATAAACTGGTCTGCACTGGGTGTCAAATCAATCATGTCACAATGTTACAACCTTATTGGTTTGAACGCACTCCAAGGTGAAAAATTAATGGTGTTCCGCCGGGGATACCTAAGATAGCTGAACCATTCTTCCCAAAAGCAAATTCGGATTTGGCGATGATCTCCACAGAGTCGCCGTCTGATAAGTATTTCAGTACCCATTGCACTGCTGGAGCCCATTGGTCGGGTTGACCTTTCTTGGCTTGCAAACGCATGGGATTGCCAACCGATTGACCATTGCACAAGGTGGTTCCAATGTGTGTCATCACCTCGGCTGAATCCGAAATTGGAGCGGAGGTGCTGCGACGAATCCATCGCCAAGCCAATCCAGGGCGACGCTCATCAAAGCTTTCCTGAGCATAATACTCCACAGCCTTCTCTTCTGACAATTCTTGCGTCTGGACCAAGTCCATCAATTGCTTTTTCCACTCGGTTTCGGTGAGCAATTGAATGCATCGAATTTGCTGCCATCGGGCATCGGAAGGTACTGCCAGTATCTCACTCAAATTGGTTTCTGAGACAACCTCCCATTCTTTGCAATCGCCTTCATGCAGGAGATTGACGCGATCCTGAAAAGCTGCATTTTTTAGCGACTGAGGAGAAAGATAAACGTATTGACTATCGATAACTTGGTGTTGATCGTTCAGAAAAAACACCATCGACCAAGCGCGGTAGGACTGGCCAATGGTTGCGTCGCCATCGCCAAAAGCGATGAGCTGTTCTTCCCAAGGACCACGACCATCGTTACACCCGCCCCATCCCAATGCGGCGATAAAAACGACGATAGCCGTTCTGACGATTTTAATCATTGAGCACTGCAATTTCATAATGCAATGGGGTATCGCCTGGGATTTTTTTCTTGTCACCTGTAAAACCAAAGGCCAATACAGAGGGCAATACAACGCGCACGCGGTCGCCTTTGTGCAATAAAGGCATCAACTGATGGAGACCAGATTCGACATGGTCCTTGCCTACCTTAAATCGCACCGGATCTGCTGCCATGGTTTCATAACAAAGGGTTCCATCTAATAGATAGACTTTGAATGCAATGGCCACTGACATGCCATTCTCAATGGCGATACCACGGCCTTTTTCGGTGATCTCATAATACAACCCGCCACCGTTGTGAATCATGGGCCATTTTTTCTGGGCGATGAATTGCTGAATGGAATCCGACTCTTCTTTGCTTTTGGCTTGATTCATTTCCAGCAAATGGGCTTCAATTTCAGAATAGGTTGGTGTTGCTGGTTGAGGATCTCCGCAAGCAACCAAAATCAACAAAGTCAGGACGTAAAAGATTCTCATGCCGTTAGGTTTTCCAATAGTTCTATGGCTTGTTCCAAGGTTCCGTGAAATTTTCCACCTGCCGCGTTCTTATGACCTCCTCCATTCCAATTTTGTCGGGCAAAAACGTTCACATCATGGTCTCCCTTGGAGCGGAAGCTGCAACGTACGATTCCAGGTTCCTCAGCCTCTCTGAGAAACACCGCCATGGTCACCCCACCAATAGAAAGCGCTTGATTGACCAGGCCTTCCGTGTCTCCGGATTGATGATGAAAGCGATTGAGCTCTGCTTGAGAAAGTGTAATATAAGCCAATTTCTTCTCGGGACGATACACCAACTTTTGTCCCAAAGCATACCCCGTCAATTGCAGACGGTTGAAATTTTGGGTGTCGTAAACCTCTTGGTGGATTTTGGCGTGGTTCAATCCACGCTCCAACATAAAGGCCACCATTTGGTGCGTACCTGCGGTCACGACTGGAAAGCGGAAGGAGCCTGTATCGGTCACTACACCGGTATAGATGGCTTCCATTGCGGGCAAGTTCAAATGCTCCATCCAATCCAGTTGGTGCAACAGTTGAAAAATCATTTCGGAGGTACTGGTGAATGTTGTATCGGAGAACAACACAGACGCCACATCATCCGGCTGTTGGTGATGATCGATCATGATGCTGTTTCCGGTATAATCAGCCAGGTATTTTGCCAGCTCGTGGCCGACGCGATCGATGCGGTTGAAATCGAGATAAAAACGCAAATCAGATTGGGCGATGATGTTTTTAACCTCATCCGGGTTTTCATGAAAAAAAACGATGTCATGTGCACCCTGAAGGAAATAATAAAAAACAGGAAGGGCGTCGGGTAAAATCACTTTCACCTTTTTGCCCATGCTGATCAATGCATTGGCGAGACCCAATGAGGAACCCACGGCATCGCCGTCGGGGCTTTGGTGGGCAAATATGGAAATCAGCTGCGCCTCGCCCACCCACTTTGCGATATGGGTTTTGTCTGTATTTGATAGAATCCTTGACATGACTCAAAATTAGCGCTTTGTCGGAACGAAATTGAATTAATTTTCCCACATGAAAAAATATTTTTGGATACTCTTGGCTGTGATGAACTGTGGGTTCACCCATCAGTTTCATTTTTCGGAAACCTTATTGGAGTGGCAACCGAAATCATCGCGCATTGCCTGTACGATTCGCGTGTTCACCGATGACTTAGAAAAAGAAGTAGAATTAAAATACAACATTAAAAATACGGAGCTGAAGCAGTTTGAAAAAGCCGCATTCACTTACGTACAAGAAGTTTTTCAAATAACTGCAAGAAATGGTGTTCCAATTCCACTGGAGCCCCTTGGCATGGAACGCGAGGGTGATGTGGTCTATCTTTATTTGGAAAGTGATTCTTTGACAGATGACAAGATGAAAAAGACAGCCGCTGATGTGTCATGGATAGACCCCATTACGATTCAACAAACCTTGTTTTTTGATCAATTCACTGATCAAAAGAACTTGGTTAATCTAAGACGAGATGGCAAAACTTCAAGCTTTTACTTCTTGGAAAAAGTAGAAAATCAAGCGTGCAGATGGCCATGAGGATGAAGAAGCAAGAGCGCGCCAATTACGTCATGACCGAGTTGGAGAGATTGTATCCTGAAACGCCTGTCCCTTTGGATCATACCGATGCTTACACCTTGTTGATCGCCGTTTTACTCAGCGCACAATGCACGGACAAGCGAGTGAATGAAATCACACCATTTCTTTTTGCTAAAGCATCCACTCCACAAGACATGATCTTATTGTCTGTGGAAGAAATTAAAAGCATCATTCGTCCTTGTGGATTGTCCCCTGCAAAATCCAAGGCCATTCACCGCTTGTCGGAAATCATCTTGGAGGAACATGATGGAGAAGTACCTGCAAGTTTTGAAGCCTTGGAGGCTTTACCTGGTGTGGGGCACAAGACGGCCAGTGTGGTGATGGCTCAAGCGTTTGGAGTGCCTGCCTTTCCAGTGGATACACATATCCATCGGTTGATGACGCAATGGAAGTTGACCAATGGCAAAAATGTAGAACAAACAGAAAGAGACGCCAAGCGTCTCTTTCCAAGGGAGAAGTGGAATAAGCTCCACTTGCAAATCATTTTTTATGGGAGGGAATATACACCCGCCCGAGGTGATCAATCCAAAGATTACATCACCCCTTTTGTATTGGCTTAAATTCCTTTCAAGGAAGCCAAGAACTGCAACACTACTGTGCTGGTTTGACCAGGCAATACTCCAGAGATTTGGGTAACGTTTCCTGATTTGTTCACTGTAGCCTTCCAACGCATCAATCCATCGCCAAAATCCACCACCAAACCTTTTCCAGGGCTGATGATGTACTTACCAATCATCTGTGCATCAACATCAGTCAAGCAACGAGGACCATAAAATCCTTTGGCAACTACGACAACGTTGTTCTTATTCATCGCCACATAGTACTTTGACTTATCGGACAACTCACTTGAGATAAAGATTGCTTCAATGGGCTTGATATCGGTTGCTGTGAGGATATCTGCTACCGCGTCATTCTTGCTCATGTCCATGGATTGGCGTTTGATCCAGGCATCAGGATTGTGCTTACGCGCATCCACCAACAATGTCATGGCATCTTCTCTTGTTTTTGCTGAACCGTAAATTACGTAATTCAAACCATTGTGAATACCACCGCGTTTGGCTTGGGTATAACCCAAACTTTGAAGTTCAGTAATAAACTCATCCACCTTACTCGTTTTACGGAAAGCACCTGCGACAACCAAGAATTCCTCATCAATCAAACGGATATTCATGAATCTATCATCCACCTTTTCTTCAAGCTTACCATTGTCTTTGATAATAATATTGCCCTTTGGTCCCTTGCCACTTCCACCATTCTTTCCACCACCATTGGCACCTCCCTCTCCTGATTCCCCTTGAACGCCTTGACCACCTTGGCTACCTTGGCTACCTGCGCCACTTTGACCACCTGCGCCACCATTGCTGGCCACAGCAGTAGAGTCTTGCGGACCTTTCCCTTCTGGCCACAAATTTCTCTTGAGTTCAATTTCTACATTGCCCACCATAAAAGGAATTGGCAACTTTTCAAATTGCGCCATGTTGGCCACCTCAAAACTATCCAAACTAAAATTCAAAGTAGAGTCGACGTTGATGAAGATTTCACCATCTCGATTCAAGTCGTACTTCTTCCCTCTATCATCTTTGATGACACTCGACTTCACTAATGCTTTGCGGTAGGCCAAATTTGTTTTGCTTGTGCTATCACCATCTTTGAATTTCACTTTAGCGAAAGTACCTGGCAAGAACTCCAATTTCAATACATTGTCCTTTCCATCTGATGTTAGGCGATTGGAAGACACATACCACATGGAATTGGAGAAGCCAGCTTTGACCAATCCAAAGTCATCTCTTCTCGAATTGATGGGAGCAGCTGGACAGAAGATCTTACTTGTTTTTAGGTTATAGCCATAAACATCCAAGCCTCCCATACCTGCTCTTGCATCTGAAGAGAAGTATAAAACATCATCGACCAAAGTAGGGAATACCTCATTTCCTGCAGTATTCACGCCATCCGGAACTGGAACGGGTTCTGACCAATTTCCAGAAGAGTCAATACTTGACACAAAGATGTCGTATCCATTTCCCTCTGATTTGTTTGATGCAAAGTACAATTGAGTGGCATCTGCATTGAAAACAGGATGCATATATGCAGCCTTCTCTGTACAAAATGAAAGTTTCTTGGCCTTACTCCAGCGATTCTTCAAAATTTTACCTTGAATACGCTCCATGATATACAACTGGGGGTATCCTGCACCAGCCTCCTTTTTGATCACAGACTGTGTGCTGTTTCGCGTAAAAATGATTTTTGTCGCCTCAGCATTGACGGTGAATGGGCCTTCATGTTGACCTGAATTGATCCAATGCAATGGAATTGGTGTTTTCTTGGACAAGTCCGGATTGATTGATCTGATATCTAAGTATGAGGAATGATCCCCTTCGTAAATATCCTGATAATGTTTTACCTTTCTGTCATTGCCTATGTAATAGGTTCTATCGCCAACAACTGTTGGAGAGAACGCATAACCATTTGGATTCCAGGCCATGTCAGTCACTGTTGCTGAAGAGACATTGGGGAATATGCGATTTACAGCTATCTTTAAACTATCATTGTTCACACCCGATTGAAGCATCATGGCTTCCACTTCAGCACCGCGACCTATTTGGTTCAATGCATCCATAAAATTCTTCCAATCTTCAGGTTCGAAATTGGTCTTGTCTGCATTTTGATACAACAATACAGCACCCTGTAAGTCACGCATTTTATACTTGCACTTGGCTCTCTTTCGGATTGCATCCGGTACCTTCTTATCAGTCTCTGCGTACAACTTATCAGCTACAGCGTATTCTCCTTGCGCATAATATCGATCCGCTTCTTGCATGCTAACACTGGTAATACAAGCGTTGAGTATTATCGTAAAAAGTATGAATATTGAAATATTTTTCATCATGGTCTTCAATGATTTAGAACAAACGAGGAGAGGTTACCGCTTTACCACCATTGTTGAAATGGTAACGTAGCATAATTTCATGGGTACCATTGTTAAATGCTTGCAAGTTGCTTACGGTTCTTTCAAAACCGTATGCCAACCTAAGATTGTCATCGATTTGAAACTCACCAATAAATTCTAGGGCATCTCCGAAACGGTAATTGGCTCCTAAACCAAACTTTGAAAAGGCATACACTGTGCAACCTGCTTCAATGGAGTAAGGGGATTGATAGGATTTCTTGACCAACATGGCTGGTTTGAATTGAAAAGCACCTGCTCTTAAAACACCACCTCCGGAAATAAACATGTGGTTGGTCAAGTAGGGGTCAACAGACTCTACTCCATTGCTCCATTTGGACTTCAAAAAATAAGGAATGGAAAAACCAAACCAGAATTTATCGCTGTATGCATAGACTCCAGAACCGAAATTTAGAATGGACTTACTCACATTGGTCGCAAAAGCTTGATCACCGGCTTCTATTGGTTTGGTTGAAGTAAGATTACCAGAAAATTGCTGGAAACTGGCTTGCAAACCAAAGGAGACGGTAAGTTCATCCAGTCTAACATGATAGGCCTGAGCAACATTCACTGCATTTCTAGAAAACACCCCGATTTGGTCATTAAAAAACACCAAACCTGTACCCAATTGATCCTTGAAATAGCGCATTTGCGCATTCGCAGAAAACGTTTTTGGGGCTCCTGTCAACCCTGTCCATTGATTTCGGTAGAGCACATTGGCAGAAACACCACCCAGACTACCTGCGTAGCCGGGGTGGATTGCCATACCGTTCAAATAGTGCATGCTGTACTGCGGATCTTGTTGCGCACGAAGAACAACAGATGCCAATGAAATAACCATGAATAATGCGATGGTTCTCATATTGTAATTGCTTATGAATTTCATTTTCTTATTTCCAAATGGTTATCGTTTGAACTCTTTGCTTACCATCCTCAGTGAAGACAGCAAAATAGGTACCTACAGGAACAACATCCGATTGATCGGGTCCTTCATTAGGTATACCGTTCCACTTCACCTCTGCCTCACTAGCAACACTGGCTGTGGCATACACTTTTGCTCCCCATCGGTTGAATACTTCCATGGTGATTTTAGCATCCCTGTTGGGAGAACGATAAACATACACATCACCAACACCATCCCCGTTGGGTGAGAAGGCGTCAGGGGCACACTCTCCCAACAATTCACTATCACAATTCTCATCCACATCATTACCGCAAAGTTCTGTGGCGCCTGGATTGATATTGAAATCAGCATCATTACAATCATTCGCGTTGACAGAGTAATAAGCAGGAGGGGTGAAAGAACATGATCCGATTGAATCCGTTGCCACACCGAACAAGTCATTGTCTACGTCTGGATAATAATAGAATTGTACACCTTCATCCACGATGAAATCACAATCATTGTCTATCGAGTCACAAACCTCAGCGATGTTCGGGCTGACATTTGGATTGGTGTCATCACAATCATCGATACAACCCAACGCATCGTCATTATCGAAGTCACTGAATGGGAATATTAGAGGATTATCATTGGCACAATCACCAGGTATCAAAGACCACTCAGGACCTGGTTCGAAGCACAACAACCCTGGATAGATTGAATCACCTGCTCCAAAACCATCTAAATCACCGTCATAGAACCAAACAACACCTGCTCCATCATCAATGAATCCGTTACAATCGTTGTCTAAACTATCACAAAGTTCTAGAGCACCTGGGTAAACTGTTGGTTCATTGTCATTGCAATCCAAAGGATTGGCACTTGAAACATAACCAATTACCTCAGTTACGGCGCAATCATAGCTCAAATAGATGTCTGTGGTATCACCAAATCCATCACCATCAGTATCACCGTACCATACAGAGGCATCCCAACCGTCACAGTTCTCATCTACTGCATTTCCGCAAATTTCAACTGCGCCAGGGTTGATGGCAGGATCGTTGTCATTACAATCTTCAGGATAAGGATAACCATCACCATCAGCATCAATACCTGGACATGGTCCATCATCCACAACACCATTACAATCATTGTCCAAATTATCACCACAAACTTCAACAGCTCCTGGATATACGCTGGCTTCGCTGTCCAAACAATCGGTATTGTCTGCAACATAGCCTGGGCCTGGATTACAAGTAAAGATTGGTGTGCTATTGGGATCTCCAAATCCATCACCATCCGCATCAACGTAATAGTTCAAGTTGGGCAAAATCTCAATAGCGTTGGTAAACACAACACCTGAAGCACACAAATCTAAACTAACTACTTCTACCTGCAAGGTTCCCAAAGAGACGCCCAAATCTGGTAAAGTAACAGGCTGCCCTACAATGGCTGGGATTCCCAAAGAGACACTGTCAATGGCCCAGAATGCATTGTAATTGGTCGCTCCATCAACATCAAACAACTGGAACAAAGTGGTCACATCATCCTCACAAACTTGGGTAACTCCTCCAGGAAGAGTGAACAAAGAAGCTGAAATATTTGGAATTGGAACAACAGTGATATTGACAGTCACTGTGTCAATGACGGTATTACAACTGTTGGTATTGGTTACAATCAATTGCACCACATCATTGGTTGCTAGAGTATCTGATTCAAATGTACTTGAATCAGAAATTACCGTTCCGTTCAATGACCACTCATAAAGAATGGTTGAACCGGGATTAACAATATCAGCAGAAACACTTGCATTCGTGAAATCACAGATGGAATCAGAAGTTCCTCCGTTAATCAAAATGTCAATTACAGGAACCAATGGTGCATCCACTGAAACCACTATCTCGTTAGATAAAACGGGATTATTCGATGTTAAACAAGCCGCGCTGCTGATCAACTCCACGTATACCGTATCCCCATTGCTTAATGCAGCGGTATTGAACGTAGGAGAATTAGGCGTGTCCAAGATTCCATTCACATACCAATTGTAAACGGGAGCGGAACCTTGATTCTGGGCTGTAACTGCAAAATCCTCTACTGTTCCGACACAGAAAGTGTCAACCGCCAATGCAATGGCCACACTTGGTGTTACTGTTCCATCTATTGCAGTCCATGTAATTGGCCCCAGGTTGGTTACTGTTTGACAAGCATTACCAGCAATGACATCCAATGATACTGTTTCTCCTCCAACCATATTCGTAATAGAAATGGTAGGTGTATTGAAATTGGTTACTACTCCATTGATATCGGTGTAAGTCCAATTGTAAATGGCTCCTGCACCAAAATCAACTCCATCTGCTGAGAAATCAACAGGAACTGGAGATCCACATACAGAATCTTGAGAGGCAACGATACCATTCAATACAGGAGTGTAAAGAGAATCCACAAAGATTTGAAGGGTATCACTGCTCACAACACCAGATACAATACAAGCCGCAGTGCTATTCAAGACAACAAAGATGGAATCTGTGTTGTCAAATGCTGTGCTGGAATAAACGTTGTTGACCGATGATTGAACCATCACGCCATTCACATACCAATCAAATGTTGATGTTCCAGCTGAAGCGGGCAATTCCGATGCTGTATAAGCGATTGCATCACCAGGACAAGCTACTGTTGAAGTCAAAGCAATGGTCACCGTTGGTGTTACCAAAGGTGTTACTGTTAATGTTGCCGATGCAATTGCTGTTGCTTGAACCAAACAAGACTCGTTACTGGTCATCGTTACTTCTACCACATCGCCGTCTGCAAAATCGATGGTGCCTGTATTCAAAGTATTGCTCAATCCATTTTGAACTTCAACACCATTCACAGTCCATACATAACTAGGATCTACTCCTCCCAAAGTTGGAGTCGCTGTAAACAATGGATGCGTTCCTGCACAAATGGTATTGGAACCTAAATCATTGCTCAGTGCAACACCAGGCGTATTGGAAGTCACCGTAAATACCTCTACGTTGGAACTAACCTGTGCAACTGTCTGACAGGTATTTGTAGCAAATAGAACAGCAAAGACATTGTCTTGATCAACCAAGGAAGCCGCTGAATAAGTTAAACCAGTACCCACCAAAACTTCTGCACCTGCTTGTCCTGCGTACCATTCAATAATGGCACCAGTTGGTCCAGCATTTAAAGTATCCGCTAAGAAGTTAACAGGAGTATCGAAGCAAATTGGACTGGTTTGGTCAGCCGTAATTGAAATTACCGGAAGGACATTATTGATAACGACCATGGCAATTGAAGCAGGGTTTGCAGTGACCACACTTGGAACCGCGCACAACTCATCACTGGTCAAAACCAATTGAACGACATCACCATTGACAGGGATATAACTGAAGTTATCTACCGGACCATTTTGAACCGATGCACCATTCACGAACCACTCATAGATCGGATTCAATCCTTGATTCTGTTCATTGGACGAAGTAAATGTTACCGTTGTTCCATCACAAACTGTTGTGGCATCAGCCTCGACATCAACGCTAGGCACAACATTTGGCACGAGCGTGATATCAATCACCTCTTGAGTCGAAGTCACACCATTGGTGCAAACATCACCAGAAGTAATGGTCAATCCAATGCTCATATCAGCAGCAATTGCGGTTATGGTGTAGGTTGGACCTGCATTTGAAACAATGGTTCCTGTGTTCAAATCTACCCACTCATAAGCTATGATGTTGGTTACATCTGCTGAAGTGGCTGTCAATACAACATCGCTTGCATCACACGCCGCATTACCCGCTGCATCTGAAGTCAATGCTACTGTTACAGTGTTGATCGGTAATACTTCAAAGTCAATAATCAAATCAGACTCGATATCGTTTAATTCGCAGATATTATCTCCGTTCATTTCTACCGAAACATCATCACCATTCACCAAAGCGTTGGTGGTGAAAATACTGTTGGTCTCACTGGCTACTGGCGTGCCATTGATGAACCACTGGTAAGTCTCAGTGCCCAATACATTGGTCGCTGTCGCAGTAAATGTCACAGGAGTTCCTTCACAGATACTATTGTCTGCATCATCAGAAGCTATGGCTACTGATGTCGTTACTACCGGGTTAACTGTCACTATTATCGAAGCAGGTACAGAAGGCTGAGCAGTGGCTACTGCACACAACTCATTGCTCAAAATGGTCAAGGTAACTTCATCACCAGCTGCAGGAGCATAAACATAACTGTCCGTTGCTCCAACTTGAGCCGATATACCATTCACGAACCACTCATAAATCGGATTCAATCCTTGATTCACTGGATTTAATGCGCTGTAAGTGACATCATCACCGGCACAAACTTCTGTAGCATCGGCTTCCAAATCAACACTTGGCGTAACTGTTGGCAACCATGTGATATCAATCACCTCTTGAGGTGAGGTAACACCATTGGTACAAACATCACCAGAAGTAATGGTCAAACCAATACTCATGTCGATAGTAATGCCTGTGATGGTATAGGTTGGACCTGTGGTTGAAACGATGGTTCCAGTTGCCAAGTCTACCCACTCATAAGCCG
>CANEVR010000065.1 GCA_947442505.1 Flavobacteriales bacterium
GTTTTTGGATTGGACAATCCATCCAAGTTCAGAGATGGCTCTGACGAGTATCCGATTCAAGTAAGATACAAGAAGGAACAACGCAATGACATTGAGGCCTTGCGCAATTTAATCATCACCTACCGCGACATGAATATGGGCGGAATGATCAGACAGGTTCCTTTGTCCGCATTTGCTGATGTAGAATACACCAGTACCTATGCCGGAATCAAGCGCAAAAACCAAAAGCGTGTTGTTACATTGGAATCAAATGTTTTGACAGGATACAACCCCAACGAAGTGGTTGGAAAAATTCAAGCCAAGGCAGCGCAATTCACTGACTTACCCAGTGGTGTTACGGTAAATCTCGCAGGAGAGCAAGAGGAGCAAAAAGAAACGGCTGCCTTCTTGGGATCTGCATTGATGATTTCATTGGCCTTGATTGTATTGATTCTGATCATGCAGTTCAATTCGATTGGTCGCACCGTCATCATCTTGTCTGAAATTATTTTCTCTGTGATTGGTGTATTGCTGGGATTGGCCATATTCAATATGGACATTGTCATCGTCATGACCGGTGTTGGAATTGTGGCATTGGCCGGTATTGTGGTGCGCAATGGAATTTTGTTGGTGGAATTCACCGATATCTTGCGTGAGCAGGGAATGGAATTGCGTGCAGCGGTGATTGAGGCTGGTCGCGTAAGAATGACACCCGTATTGCTTACAGCAACCGCCACTATTTTGGGTATGATTCCTTTGGCCATTGGTCTCAACGTTGACTTTGTCACACTATTCACAGAATTGGATCCAAAAATTCACTTTGGAGGAGACAGTGTGGCCTTCTGGAAGCCGTTGTCTTGGACCATTGTATTTGGATTGAGCTTTGCCACCTTCATCACGTTGATTGTCGTGCCAGTAATGTACATGATGAGCGAGCAGTGGAAAATGGCTTTGAAGAAAAGGTTGAACAAGAAAGTTGAAGCATAGTACAACTTCATTGAAAATAAAAAGGGCGGTCAAATGACCGCCCTTTTTTTATACTAAAACCTTTTCAATTAGAAATGGAAGTTGATCATTACAGCAGCTGGAGACATTCCGAATGCAGCGTTGTCAGTATCAATAGAGAAAGATGAACTGCTAGCACCATCAGTAGTAGTTGATGTTGTGTTGCCATTAGCATCTAATGTAACAGCTGTTGTTGAACCAGCGCCAGCTTTGCTGAACATCAAGCCCCAACCGAACTCACCACCGATAGAAATCTTTGGCAAAACAAAATACTCTACACCAATAAAACCACGTACACCGAAACCGATATTGGCACCATCTTCAGTTGCAGTGATTTGACCTACTTGATTTGGCTTTACATAGGTAGTCTCTGTCTTCCCATTTTGAAAAGCCAACATGGCCATACCACCATAGTAACCTTGCAGACGTGTTGTACCTCTTCTCTTTTCGATACCACCAGCGATACCAATGAAACTACCTGAAGATTTCACATCGTCGAAAGCACCAATTGAATCCAAACTAGCAACTTGAGATGTAGCAGAACCCATTCCGATGCGTAAAGCAGCGCGATAAGCAGTATTGTCATTGATGAACAACTTACCGGTAATCATGTTGGCATCGTTAGAAAAGTCAAATGACATACCGTTGTCAGCACTGTTGTTTAACATGTTTCCAAAATAACCTAAAGCTGAAGTTCCATCAATTCCAATAGACCAGTCACCTGATTGTGGAAGATAGTTCTCTCCTTTTTTTGAAGTAAGCTGTGCATTCATTGTGCCTGCGCCTACTACCATTGCAATAATTGCTAATGTTTTTTTCATAATTATTTGTTTTTGAGTTTAACCGAAGTTGATTTTTTTTGACAATAACTTAACACCACTCTTGAAATAGTAATGAACAACGAAAAGTTAATTCATTGTTTTTCAGTGTCTTTTATGGAGCAATGGGGAGAGGAAAGTCGTTAAAAGAATAAGACCACCACCCAAGTAAAATCCAAAACTCATGAATTCAGACTGCCCATATAGCCAAAGGGCCAACAAAATAGAATACACCGGTTCCATGTTGATGGCCATGGCGCATACAAAAGGACTAATCTGGCGCATAACGGCAATGCTAGCGATAAATGGAAAAGAGGTTGCTACTATGCCCAAGATGAAAAGCAACGATAAATTCTTTGAATTCAGTAAATCTGTTTGAAAGCTTTCATTGCTATTCAAAACAATGTACAAAAGCACCACAGAACAAGCCACAGCCATTTCCACCAATGCCATTTGATTGCTGTTCACAGACCTTACCAATCTTGCATTGATGGCTGAAAAAGTGGCGGATAGAAAAGCAGCTAACAAACCCCATAAAATTCCAAGGGTGTAACGGGTCTCGAAATTAAAAATAAAAACCAATCCAACCACGGCCACACTGCCCAGGGCCATTTCCCTCCAATCCCATCTCTTGGCCATTATCCAAGGCCCAACCAATGAAACAAAAATAGCATTGGTGCTCAACACCGTTAATGCAGTGCTGATGTTGGACACCTTGATGGCCGTAAAAAAAGCGATCCAATGCATGGCAATAAAAAGTCCTGCGATTATCAATCCCGCAGAGTGCCTAAGTGATATCGTTGCCCATTGTTTTTTATACAATACCCACAACGCAATTCCGCCAAACGCTATAAGGGTTCGCCAAAAAACCAAGGGAACAGCAGATAATGTAATCTCATGCCCAAGTATTCCGGTAAAACCCCAGATAAACACGATAAAGTGCAATAGATACAAGGCACTACTTCTGGTCATTGTTGTGTTCTATGTCCACTACTCCGCCGGAAACAATGTACTTCATAACATCAACTGCGCTCTTGTCGATGGGCTTGATGTTCTTTACCGGAACAATAAGCAAGTGACCAGAGAAACTATAACTCATGGGAAAGTAAACCCCGACTTTTTCTTTGATATTCCCCAACTCCTGAAGGTCCTCATCCGTGATGAACCCAATGGCTTCTAAATCATTTTGGTCGCTTAACTTAACCAGTACAGGTTGATTAAAAGCTTTCTTTTGACCAACAAATGCGCCCAATAAATCCGTGATACTTTTGTAAATGGTTTTGATCAAAGGGATGCGATCCAATAATTTATTGAACCAAAATTTCAGGGTGTCGTTGATCAACTTGGACCCCAAATAACCCAGAACCGCCAAAAACAGCAGCAACATTAGAATCCCCATGCCTGGATAGCGGTGTTCAAATGGCAACAGGGCGTCCAGCCAAGTGAACATCTTGTAAATCACGTAACCCGTCATGATAATGGGCAAACTGATCAACAATCCGTTGAGCACGTATTGAATACACCTTTTGATAAATCGCTGTAGCATGATGCAAAATTGCATCATTTTGAGGAAGCGTTTGATTTTTTTGTGAGGGATATCACTTAAAAGTTTAATCACCTGTGTATTTTTGAGACATGAGGAAATTACTTTTTACCCTAATTGCCCTGGTGGCTGTGGTTTCTGTGCAAGCACAAGACAATGATAATCCAGTAAAGTGGAGTTATGCAGCAAAGGCGTTGGATAACAATCAATTTGAAATAACCTACTCGGCAAAAATTCTCAAAGGATGGCACGTATATGCTTTAAAAGTTTCCAATGATCCCAAATTCATTGGTCCCATTCCAACCTCAGTTAACCTAAATCCAGACAATAAAAACTTTAAAGTGGTCTCCAATGTGAAAGATGCCAAATACATCACACACTATGACCCGAACTTTGATGCAGACTTAAATTATTATGAAAACAGTGTCATTTTCAAACAAATCATTGAAGTCATTTCAGCATCTCCTTTCATGTTGAAGGGTGTTCTCGAATACATGTCATGTAACGACAGCCAATGTATTTTCCCTGATCCAATCAAATTTGAAATTAAAATAGACCCCTCATCAACAAGCTCTGCATCTCAAGAACAATCGTTAGAATCAAAAATCGATACCGCTGGTGTAAAGGTTGTCAAGTCCAATGCGAACGACCCCTTTCACTGGAACTTAGATCCCAACAAGCCCCAAGAAAATTGTCAAATAGAACAAGAAGAGCAAACCATGTGGTATGCCTTTTTGCAAGGTTTGTTTTGGGGATTGTTTGCTCTTTTGACTCCCTGCGTATTCCCCATGATTCCGCTGACTGTTGCTTTCTTTACCAAATCCTCCGGTGATGGTTCAGGAAAAAGCAAAGCCGTTCTGTATGGTGTTTTCATCTTCCTTACTTACGTTGCTGTTTCAGTACCTTTCCACATATTCAGCTCTACCAACCCAGAGGTGTTCAATGAGTTTGCCACCAATCCTTGGATCAACATTGCCTTCTTTGCCATTTTCATTGTTTTTGCAGTTTCCTTTTTTGGGTTTTATGAAATTTCTCTTCCCTCCTCATGGGCCAATAAGATGGACAACAATGCTTCTAAAATAGGTGGCATCTTTGGCGTGTTCTTCATGGCCATCACTTTGGTGATTGTTTCTTTCTCTTGCACCGGTCCCATTTTGGGTGGCATGCTCGGGCAGATTTACGCCAGCAACTCTCAAGGCACCGTTGACTTCTTGGGTCTTTCGTTGTCTTTGGCGCCAACAAAACTCACCGCAGCTACAGCAGGTTTTGGTATTGCCCTTGGCCTTCCCTTTGGTTTGTTTGCCTTCTTCCCAAGCTTGATGAAAAAACTTCCCAAGAGCGGTGGATGGTTGGAAGACTTCAAAGTTTCTTTGGGATTCTTGGAGGTGGCCTTGGCCATTAAATTCATCTCCAATGCCGACTTGGTGCAACAATGGGGTTTGCTAAAGCGCGAAACTTTCTTTGCTTTGTGGATCATCATTGGTCTCTTCTGGACGCTTTACTTGTTGGGTAAATTCAAATTCAAGCCCTATCAAGGCAGCCAAACATTGTCCAGAACAAAATTCATTTTTGCCCTCATCATTGGTGTGTTCACAGTGCGCATGATACCTGGTGTAATGCCCCCCAATGAATTGAACAAATTCGCATTCCTCAGTGGATTCCCGCCTCCCTCTTCTTACTCCTTCTATCACCATGAATCTGAATTCAAAATTTACCGTGATTTGGAAGAAGCTGTGGCCGCAGCCAAGAAAGAGAACAAACCCATCTTCATTGACTTCACTGGTTGGGCTTGTGTGAATTGTCGAAAAATGGAAGAGACCGTATGGATTGATCCTGTGATTTCAGAGACTTTGAAAGACAAGTACATCATGGTGTCTTTGTACGTTGATGAAAAGATAGAGCTTCCTGCCGATCAACAAATGGTGTACAAGACGCATGACGGTCGATTGAAAGAGATCAAAACCGTTGGAAACAAATGGGCGACCTTGCAGGCCGAGACCTTCCAAAATCAGGCACAACCCTTTTACGCAGTGATTTCAGCGGATAGCACCTTGCTAATTCCTACAGAAGATTACAATCCTGATGTGAACGAATACAGCAATTGGTTAAATTGCGGCATCGATGCACACAACAATTGGAAAAACGCGAAAGAGAATCGCTAGACTTATTTTACTATTCCTGGGCGGCCTATTTATAAGCCAGGTCGCATTGTCTCAAAAGACAATTGTTAAAGGACGGGTGATTGATCAATCCAATCAGTTGGCAGTCCCTTTTGCTCCCGTGTTTTTTATAGGTACAAAAACTGGCGTCACAACCGATTTGGACGGAAATTTTTCTCTTGAAACTTACTACAGTTCAGATACACTGGCCTGTTTGATGGTGGGATACAATCCCTTTAAAGTCAAAATCCAACAAGGAAAGTCACAGACCATCACCATGTCATTGGTCCCGAATACCCAAATGACTGAGTTGGTGATCAATGCCAAAGACCTTGAAGACCCTGCCATTGCCCTGATCAAAAAAGTACTGAACAATAAAAAAATCAACAACAAAGAAAAGTTGGATGCCTATGAATATGAGGCCTACAACAAGGTTGAGTTTGACCTCAATAATATCAAAGATGAGTTGGGAGATAAAAAAGTTTTGCGATCCGTTGAGTTTATTTTTGATCAAATTGATACCACCGCTGAGAAAAACTATCTGCCCATTTTCATGACCGAGAGCTTGTCTGACTTTTATTTCAGAAGAGAACCAAAGTTCAGCAAGGAAATTATCAAAGCGGCTAAAGTGAGCGGTGTAAAAAATGAAAGCATCAATCAATTCTTGGGAGACATGTACCAGAACTTCAATGTCTACCAAAACGATTTGGCCGCTTTCAATAAGAGTTTTACAAGTCCCGTTGCGAGCTATTGTTTGGGCTTTTATGACTACGCGATTTTGGATACGGTTGTTATGGATGGCAAGTATTGCTATGAAGTAAAATTCGCACCCAAGCGCAGACAAGAGTTGTTGTTTGAAGGCACTTTGTGGATCAATGACACATCCTATGCATTGAAAAAAATAGAAGCTGCCATTACAGAGTCCGCCAATATCAACTGGATCAAACATTTCAAAGTAACGCAATACTTTGATGAAATAGAGAAAGAGGTATGGATGATGACCGGAGATGAATTGTTGGTGGATTTTAATTTGTCCGATAAAAAAATGGGCATGTACGGGCGGAAAAAATCGTCTTACAAAAATTTCATCATCAACCAAAAGCGACCCACGGAGTTTTTTCAAGGTTATACGGATGTCATTGTAGCAGAAGGAGCTTCGGATCATGATGACACTTTCTGGGATGAGCATCGGCATTTAAAACTCACCAAAGACGAGAAGGAAATTTATAAGATGGTGGACACGCTGCAAAACATTCCACTATTCAACTCTGTGGTGAATATTATCAACTTATTCATCAATGGATACAAGGTGATTGGAAAATTTGAATATGGACCTTATTACACTACATATAGCTTCAACCCAATCGAAGGCAATCGTTTCAGAGTAGGGGGAAGGACAAGCAATGAATTTTCCAAACGCATCATGTTTGATGGCTATGCAGCTTATGGATTGCTGGATGAGCAATGGAAATATGGCGGAGGATTTCTTTGGGTGATCAACAAGAATCCTCGTTTCGCCATTGATGTTCACACCAAGCAAGATGTGGAGCAAATTGGGCAAAGTACAGGGCAATTGCGAACGGACAACGTGCTTACGTCGTTGTTCAGAAGGAACCCTGCCAACAAACTCACCATGGTCAATGAGTATTCCATGTTCATGGAAAAAGAATGGGTGCATGGTATTTCGAATAAGCTCATTTTCAAACACCGAGAATTACAGCCGATAGGAGGTTTTTATCAATTTATTGAACCCTCTGCCAAAACGCTAGTCCCCAATATTACGAGCGCGGAAATGACCCTTTCTCTGCGTTGGGCTTACAAAGAAAAATACATTTATGGCGAATTTGAACGTTTCAGTATTGGCAGCAATTGGCCCATTGTGGAATTTGCCTATACCCGAAGTATCTCTGGACTTTTTGGTGCAGAATACAACTATGAACGTGCGCAAGTTACCTTAAAAGACAAATGGAAATTTGGGCCTTTTGGTTACATGGACATCTCTAGCCAAGCAGGGAAAATTTATGGACAGCTGCCCTTTCCTTTGCTGATGATGCACCAAGGGAATGAAACTTTTTTCTATGATGAGACTTCATACAACACCATGAACTTTTTTGAGTTCGTTTCCGACCGCTGGGTCAATTTGTGGGCTACCTACCATGCGGAAGGATTGTTTTTAAATAAAATCCCTGTGTTGCGAAGATTAAAGTGGCGAGAAGTGGCCAGTATGAAAGCAGTAGTAGGTGGTTATGATATCAGAAATGACGCATTTATGCAACGGGATTGGAACAGTGACGGAAAAACCGACGTTTATACTTTAACAAAACCATTTTTTGAGACAGCATTGGGCGTTGAGAATATATTCAAGGTATTGCGCGTAGACATGGTTTACCGATTGTCCTATTTGGATCATGCAGATATTTTCAAAGTAGGATTGCGCGCCAAAGTTCAATTCACATTCTAACCTTATCTTAGCGCAGTGAAATTATCCGCAAATAATATCGTCAAACAATACGGCAGTCGCATCGTTGTGAATGGCGTCTCTTTTGAAGTGAACCAAGGAGAGATTGTTGGATTGTTGGGGCCCAATGGAGCAGGAAAAACCACAAGCTTTTATATGGTGGTTGGATTGGTCACTCCAGATTCCGGTGAAATATTGTTGGAACAACAAAACATCACCAAGGAGCCTATGTTTCGAAGGGCACAATTGGGCGTTGGATACCTGCCACAAGAAGCCTCTGTTTTCAGAACTTTAAGCGTTGAAGACAACATCAAAGCCGTTCTAGAACTTACCCCTTTGAGCAAAGCGGAACAATCAGAAAAATTGGAATCCTTGCTAGAAGAGTTTGGTTTAACTGCTCGGAGAAAATATGTCGGCAGTCACCTTTCAGGCGGAGAAAGGCGCAGAACGGAAATTGCACGTGCATTGGCCACCAATCCCAAATTCATTCTTTTGGATGAGCCATTTGCTGGTGTGGATCCCATTGCCGTGGAAGACATCCAGCGCATTGTAGAGCAATTGAAAACCAAAAACATTGGTATATTGATCACAGACCACAACGTGCAGGAAACACTGTCTATCACTGATCGTGCTTATTTGTTGTACGATGGTAAGATTCTCAAATCAGGAACTGCAGAAGAATTGGCAGCAGACGAAATAGTGCGCAAGGTTTACTTGGGACAAAACTTTGAATTGAGAAGGAAGGCTTAGTTCATAACCATTGAAACTGTTCCTGTTTTCTCAAAGTATCCCAAACGAAATTCAACATTTACAAATGCCTTATCCTCCACTCCTTGGGATAATGATTGGACACCCTTCCCTTGACCATTTTGACCCAAGACAAATCCATTCCCTGCCATTGTACAATATGCCAACCACTCAATCCCAAATCATCGATTCGCCAATCTTCGCCGCGCAAGACCTTCAATGACTCTTCATCTGAAATATCCAAACGAGTGATTTCTTGATTTGTATTATCAGACAATATCATTCCTTGATGAGGAGTGAAAATTTGTTTATTCAAAATTCCCATTTGTGCGCCTATTTGAACCATCTTGGCAATGGGTAAAACAAATTCCTGAGGAATGGCTGTATAAAATACCTCCCCTTTACCATTCACCCAGTATCGCTCAAGATTTTTATCTTTTACAAAAGGCAGCAAGGCCGGCCAATCTCTTTTGTGCAGGGGTTGCCAAAATGAATCATTGGCCAATTTCACTCTGCCAGAGGAAGCGGCTTCTGGCTTTTGCAAAACACAACAAAAGAAACCTTCACCTTGCGACTGATGCGGTAAAAATCGCCAAGCAGACACTCCTTGAATCTGAATGTGATTGGCCTCCTTGGGCATTACCAAGGGTTGGTAGGCTTGCATGCCAAGATCATCAATGCACATGGAAACGATATCTTGATTTTCCTCCTCAGAGAAAGTGCAGGTAGAATAAATCAACACACCTCCAGGAGCCAATAAACGATAGGCTTCTTGCACCAATTTGTCTTGCATACCAGCGCACTTGATCACTTGCTCCAGCGACCATTCAGACCTTGCATTAGGATCCTTTCTGAACAATCCCTCCCCACTGCATGGCGCATCCAACAATATCAAATCCCATCGTTCATCTCCCTTGATCTGCGAAACATCCGATTGCAGAACCACGGCATTGGTGATGCCCCATTTCATGACATTTTCTTGCAGTACTTGATTTCGCTTGGGATGAATCTCATTGGCATATATGACACTATTTGGATCCAAATTTTCATGAAGCAAAATGGTCTTTCCACCTGGTGCAGCGCACAAGTCCAAGGCCATTCCAATCTTTTTCTGTTCGCCTATTTGACGAACCAGTGAGCCAATCACCATTGAGCTGCTCTCTTGGGGGTAATATCGTCCCAAATGAAACAGCGGGTCAGTGGTGAACTGAGGACGTGATTTGAGAAAAAAGCCGTTGTCGTAATGTACAACAGGCAACAATCTCAATTCTTTTAGCGCCTCCCCTTTGACATGAACAGAGACATTGGGTGCACGATGAATAGCATCTATGAAAGCATCCGCATCCTCAGGGAATTGTCGCTGAATACGTTGAATAAAAAGTGGATGTAAAGCTGTCATTGAATGCGTTTATTTTTCTTTCCTTGGCGATTGTCGTTTGTTCCTTCCCAATATAGAATCTCTGTTGGATCGATTCTCGATGCGTTCTTGCTTCCGTTCATTTTGTTGACCATCTCTCTCCCCACGCCTTTGGTCACGCTTTTGAGAAATGGTATCCTTCTTTTCATCCAGCCATTTCCGCACAGACCTGTCTCTTTGTGGTGCACTGTCATCAAATAGCGCTTTCCATTCCTTGTCATTTTCAACTGAAAATTGCAAATTGTTCACGGGGCCTTTCATCGAAATGAAAAACTTTTTTCCATCTTCGGCTGGTGCCTGATTGGGATCACGCAACAACAAATCACGTACATGAAAGCCCATCAAATAGTCCATCTGGTTATCAAAGGTGTGATTGGCTTTAAATACCATATTCAATGCCGATGATTTGATCTCCATCCATGGTATCTCGATGGTCTGATTGGCAATGGAAATGGTATTTCTCAATTTCTCAAACTTCACCCATGAAAGTTTCTTTGCCAACAAATCTTCATCCACCAAAGGTGCAATCCACCTGTTCTTTTTCAGGTAGCCCGCGACATCCTCCAATACCGACCAATGGATAATTTCGCCATTACTGACATCCATTGAAATAACCCCATTCACAGAAGATCGATCTAACTTTAAATCATTGCTCAACTGAAATTCCAATTCTACTTCTGCATCTATCAATCCTTTTAACTGATCTGACTTTACCGCTGATTGTCCAAAATCATTGAACAAATTCATGAGCTTGGGAAGATTGACACGCTCTACATTGGCATTGACATCCACTTCCCATTGCTGTGATTTCTCATTGGCGAACAATTCCACAGCGCCTTTCAATTTGCCCTCGGCCATTTCCCACTGAAATCCATTTGCTTTGATCAATCCCTCTTGAACGGATAGATTGGTCTTGAAATTCTTTGCCTCAAATTGTTCGTAGTCAAACGCATTCACCTCACATTGCAATTCAAGATTGGAAAAAGCCGGCAGACCAAAACCGGAACCTTCTGTTTGAAGAAAATCTTCACCTTGGATGTGATTGCTCTTTAACACAACAGAAGCATCAATACCTCGATCTGGATTGAGCATCCAAGCCACTGCTTGATGCCATTTTCCGGTGATGTCAATGTCTGAATTCTGATACTTGGCTATACATTGATGAAGGATGGCATTGTCTTCATGCAATTGCAATAGCGCTTGAACATCGCGAACCGGATGCGGCATGGCATGCCATTGAAACTCCTCCGCTTTAATAGAAACATTGCCCTCCGCCTTCCAATCTTCCCAGCGCCAAATACTGTCCTCCGGATTCCACTCCCCTGTAATATTCGCTTTAAAATCCAACTGACCATTGGACTTCAACAAAGAATCCCATTTCAAAAAATCAACTACCTCTTGGATACCAGAATGCATCTCAACATCCAAATCCAAATGGGGCCGCAAAGTGTTCTTGATTTCACCTTGAATCTTCCATTGGCCATTGGCCAAAGTGGCATTGAGTTGATTCACCTTCCAAATGTCCTGTCCACCCTTCAAGTCATAATTGAGCTGCAGATTGACGTTTTCCAATTCAACCCCTGAATTGGGTTCTTTAACAGCGCCCTCTTGCCAGCTCAATGAAGCTGTAATGTTTGGACTCTCCCAATGTCCGTCAATCAGACCTTTGATTTGAAAAGTACCCACAGGCTCATAGGAACGAAGAACATCTGAAATCCAACCCGGCATGTTACTCACCCACTGTTGGACTTCTACATTGTTTGCAGTTACCTGAACATGGCATTGCTCCTTCTCGAAATCAATCCACCCATCTCCCTGGATGGGCGCGTCCAAAGCTTCCAACTCAATCTGATTCAAAGCCAATATGCCTTTTGTTTGATTGTAAGACACTTCCCCTGAGCACGCAAATGGCAACTGAGATAAGATCTGTCGGCCCTCCGATGACACCCCTACACAAATACCTTTGGCCTTCATGGACAGATTGGACTCTATGGCTGAGAAATCACCTTTCAATCTTAAGTTGTCCCAAAAAACAACTTGATGGTAACGGTTTTTTTCATCTTGAAAACTCCACTTCACCTCTTTGAAAATGATGTGTTCCAATCGCATGGATACATCAGTAACTTCTGAATTGTTCTTCTTAAAAATATCCCAATTGGGCCGACCCGCGCGATCCTTCCTCATATTTACCTCACCCTCTACCAACTTTAATTGGTGCACATGATAATCACCTTTCCATGCATCAATCCAGTTGAAAGCAAGAGAGAATTGCTCCACAGCTATGAACTCTTTTTTATGGTCTCGCGCATCCGTAATTTCCAATTTCTGAAAATTGATGGCCAACAATGGAAATGAAGTCCAAATAGAAACATCAACATCCTGGTAAGAAACGGGCACGGTAAGTTCCTGCTTTAAAACTTCCAAAGCCTTGGAAATAATATCATCTCTATACACCCAAACGAAAGTAGACAACACTGTTAGGAGCAGGACAACAACGCCGAATACCAGCATCAACCAACGCAAACCTTTCTTTGCTCTTTCCTGCATGTAACGAAGGTAGACAAAGGATCAACAAGCGATCAATCATCACCTGTGAATTGAACACAAAACAATGTTAATTATCCGACTTGGAAACAGAGCGCCAGAGCAAGTTTACCATGAGCCAACAGAATAAACTTCCAGTGGTTAAGACCGTCAAGAAAATCCCGAGAACAGACATCGAATCTACCGCAATGGGATAACTTTCTACCACAGCTCCTTCCATGGTCACCAGACCAAAAGTAATTTGCAGCCAACAAATGAGCAGTCCCAATGCCACACCAAACAATGCTCCTATGGCGTTTATTAGAACGCCTTGTAAAATAAAAATTCGTTTGACCATCTCTCTGGTCGCTCCCATGGCTTGAAAAACAAACATATCCTGCCGCTTTTCTATCATCATCATGGATAAGGAAGCAACAATATTGAAACAGGCAATCAACAAAATGAAAAATAAAATGGCAAAGGTGGCCCACTTCTCAGATTGTGTTGTTTTATAAATCAACGCGTTTTTCTCCATTCTGCTCACCAACTTCAGACCCTTTTGCGTCAGCTCATCACTCCATCTTTCCTGAAAATCCAGCAGATCATTCTCGTCCTTCAAAAACAACTCAACCGCAGTTACCGAATCCGGTTTCTCCAACAACTTCCTTGCGTTGTACAATGGGACAAAAATATACTTCACGTCCAACTCAGCGTTGGCTGAAAAAACACCAGCGTTGTACACATCCATCGTCCTAAAAGCATCCTCTTTGTATCGGGATAATTTTCGTCCAGGTATTGGCGCCCTGATGGCATAGCGCTGACCAAGACCTTCTTCTACCGCCATTCTCAATTCCCCACAGACACCCAAACCAGGTACCACCTCAATATGCGTCGTGTCCTCCAAGACAAATCGACCCATTCTCAGCAGTTGATCCATTCCACTGTTCTTGCCATAAGTTGAACTTACGCCCTTCATGGTTACCACTGCATCAGCATCTCCATAATGAATCCAAACATCGTTCTCAACGATAGGTTCTGTTGCTGCCAACTTACCCTCTTCTGACCATTGCGCCATGGGCAAATCACTCTCGCTAAAAAACTTATTGTTGACATGTTGAACCACAAGTGGCGCATCGAAATGAGCAAAAAGATCATCCACCAATTTCTCGATACCATAAAATGCAGACATTACCAAAACCATAGCGGCGGTAACAAAAGCCACAACAACAGCCGAAATGATGGAAATGAGATGTATAATCCCCTTGGACTTCTTTGAAACCAAATAGCGATAAGCAAAGAAAAATTCCAAGCGCATATTACTTCCAGGCCTTGACAATCAACCCTGTTCCTTTTGGATTATGCACCCTAACATCCAATGCATTAAAAACAAATGCAAAAGGATAGGTTGCCA
>CANEVR010000066.1 GCA_947442505.1 Flavobacteriales bacterium
CCGATTAAATCTTTGGAGGCGATAACCCTTTTTTGATTGGCGATATCTTGAATAACTGAGTAATATCCTAGGTTGGAATAAAGTTTACTTTGGTAATTGTAGGTTTCATTGGACTTCAACAGTATTTCTGCTCTGGCCCCATATATATCGGGCATTCTATTGCTGTAGAAGTAAGCAATAACAAAAGAAACAGAGCAAAAAATAGGAATAAGAATCCAGTTCTTGTTGATGAATTTAATAACTGGTATTAAATCTTCAGCATCTAAAAAACCAGATTTTCCTGCTTTACTCATTCTTGTTTATAATAACGCAATATGCAAAAGTATTTGCTTCAATTCTTGGAATTGTGTGATAATATATCAACCAAATGATGTGGGATTTTCTGACTTTCTTATATTTGTATGTTCAACGTTAATAACAAGATGAAAATTAAACTTTTAACTCTGCTATTTCTGACCTTGTCGGCGGTTGCATTTGCTATGCCAGATCCGGGTGGCGGCGAGATTCCTTGTGGCGGCGAGTTTGGACCATGTCCTATTCCAATCGACGGAGGTGTTGGTATTCTCTTGGCTTCGGGTATTGCATTGGGTGGCGCCAAATGGCTCAAAGAAAAACGCAATCAACAGAGATGAAATGGAACAATGAGCTGTTAAAGTTCATTTTTTCCGTTTTGGCCTTGTATCTTTTAGGACTCGTGATATACGAGTCTTTTTTATTGCCCAAAACAAAAATAGATGAGTACCTTATTCACTCATTGGTCGTGGTAGCTGAATGGGTAATACAGATTTTGGGATTTGTTACTACTGCTCACCAAACATCTTTTTTCTATACCATACAAATAGAGAATAGTGTTGGTGTCTGGGTGTCCCCCAATTGCGATGGTTGGATGGTGGTTTGGGTGTTTTTAAGTGTTTGGGTTTTTCTTCCTCTGAAAAAATCATGGAAGTTTGCCATGTTGCCATTTCTCATTTTGGCAATTGAAGGGGTGAATGTGATCAGAATCGTTAGTCTGGCCATTATTACCAAATACTATCCTCAATCTTTAGCCTTCAATCATGATTACACCTTTACCATATTGGTCTATGGTTTTGTGATTTTTCTGTGGTGGTTGGGTATTAAAAAATGGAGCGCTAAATGATAAAGTGGCGCTTGATATTTATTCTGTTATCTTGTATTCTTATCTGGTGCAATGATTGGAGCAAAGTAAATTGCAACTATCAGATTCACCTTCGAAATACTCACTCTGACTGGGAGAATTTAACCATAGACAAACGGATTTCATTTAAAACACAAGATGAACAAAATCTCCCATTTTCTTTTTTCCACACTCATTCAGACTTTTATTGGATGTATGAAAAATCGTTGTCTTTTTGGACAACAATGAAATGGGCTATTCCAGTTTTTTTCACTTTTTGTTTTGCCTTGCTGGAATGGTTGATGCTACCGCTGTGTTTTTCTGTTTTATCGATTCGCCGACTTTGGATTGGTTATTATTATTTGGTTTTAATGGTTCTTGTTTTGTTGATGTATTTTATTTCTCATGTTGTTTCATCTGATGCCATCTTTGCCATTACAAGAAAGATTTGGATGATACTTCAATCACCTTCCCTTTTTGTCCTTTTTTTTATTTACAATTTATTTCAGCATGATCAAGATTCAAAAAGAAATCGAGCAGTTTCCTAACAACGCCAAGTTGTGGTTTTATTGGATACCAAGACCATTTTTAGCAGATGAGGTGGATTATTTTCAGCAATCAAAGAAAGATTTTCTTTCTCAGTGGAACACGCACGGAAAGCCCAACGCTGCAGATGTTTGGTTGATTGAGGGAAGGTGTATTTTGGTGGTTGCTGGAAATGAATTTGAAGGTGTTTCCGGTTGTAGCATTGACAAAAGTGTGGCCTGGGTAAGGGGTTTATCCGCCAAATGGGGGGTGGATTTATTGGACCGCAACTGGGTGATGTTCCAGACAGAAAACCAGGTTTGGTCAATGTCCAAATTGAGTCAGTTTTGGGCTTTGCGCAAAGCAAATGTGGTTCATGATCAAACCCTAATTGTAGATAGTACCATTACCGAGTTCAACCAGATGGATCAGCTTATTAAACCTTTTTCACAGTCTTGGCATGCGCAAATGTGGAAGTGATTAAGGAAGCGGTGAAAAATGTTGATCAATCAAAAAGACCAAGGCGGTCATTGATGCAGCACCCAATTGTAATTCTCGCTTATTGACATTTTCAAATACGTCGTTGGCTGTGTGGTGATAGTCAAAATACCTTTGGTTGTCCACACTCAAAGCAAACAACGCTACTACATCATTTTTCAATGGACCAATGTCTACCCCGCTCCAACCCCGTTTGAAAGAGTGAAGATTGTACGGCTCAAACAGCGGTAGCCATTTTACCCACTCTTCATACCGAGCATCCGGAGCTTGTGTGCTAAATCCTCTGGGACTGAATCCCCCACCATCACTTTCTATGGCCGCCAAGTGACGATCTCCTTGTTCTACCGTCTTTTTTGCATACGTGATTCCTCCATCGTTTCCAAACTCCTCGTTGATAAACAATACAACGCGGATGGTTCTTTTGGGCTGGTATCCGAGGGCGCGGAGTGTGCGTATCACCTCCATGCTTTGAACGCATCCTGTTCCATCATCATGCGCTCCTTCTCCAATGTCCCAAGAGTCTAGGTGTCCGCCAATGGTGATAATTTCATTGGGAAAAACGCTTCCTTTTATTTCCGCGATGACATTGGCTTGTTGGATTCTTCCGCCATTGCTGCACTCCAAGTGGTATTCAAATTCAACGTCTGCATTGGATTTGATTTCATCACTCAGCCATTTGCTGTGGTAGGCACTCAATGCTGCTGCTGGAATACTGGTAGCTTCTGTAGCTCCTGTATGTGGAAATTGATCATCAGCCAACGTAAGTGATCGGGTAAGACAACCAATGGCTCCCTTGCTTTCTGCCAGTTTAGGTCCCCGCCATCTGGTTTCTCCTCCATTGCCATAAGCTGCGCCAGTGTTGATCAAGGCCGCATCCAATGGTTTGTTAATGAATACAATTTTTCCTGAAACTTTTTTGGCATCCATATTCTCCAACTCTTGCACACTTCCGACCATAACAATTTTCCCTCTCAATGTGCTGGCTACTGAACCTCCCAATGCGGCTACAGGAATTTGTATTTCATGACCATTTTTGAAGTGAACTTTTCCATATTCCTGATTCCCTCTTGACCACTTGGGAACTTCCACGGGCATCAAATAACTGGTGTCCGCACCCAACTCTAACAATCGCTTTTTACCCCAATCTATTGCGTTTTGAGCAGAAGGTGAGCCCGCTACACGGTGTCCTATTTTTTTACACAAATGATTCAACTCATCATAGCATGTTCCATGCAGCAATACCTCTTCATAAATTTTTGATAGTGCAATGGTATCATTGCTGTATTGACCCATGGACGGATAGGCCAAAACCAACAGAAACAAAAGGTGAGAAATCTTTTTCATATCATGAAAGATCCATTGTTGATGTCCAGAGCCTGACCCGTTATGGATGTCTGCTTTTCGGAAAAAAGAAAATCTACAAAGTGCGCAATTTCCTCGGGTTGACTGAATCGTTGCAAAGGAACAATGGATTGCTGAATCTTCATTTCCTCAGGCAATGATCGTCCATTGGCCATTGCCAATTTTTCTACTCCTGCAACGGCCATGTCTGTTTCTACCCATCCTGGGGTTAATGCGTTGACCAATATTCTCCCATGGCCCAGCTCAACGGCCAATGAGCGCATCAAGCCCAAAAGTCCAGTTTTGGCCGTGCAATAGGCGGTATATCTTGGAACACCGAAACGTGCCAAACAGGATGACGTGATCAAAATGTGTTTGAAAGGGGTGTCAGAATTCCGCAGCAAGGGGAGGCAATATTGAATGGTGTAATAGGTTCCATCTAAATTGGTGCTGATGATTTCTTTCCAACGATCTCCTGCACCAAATTCATTTTCACCGCCTACACCTGCATTGGCAAATACAGCAAAAAGTGAAGTCAATCTAAGGCTATTCAAATGTTCCTCCCAGGCACTTGTATCTCTGATGTCCATGGCCATGATGATGTGCGGATTGTGCTTGTTCATCATCGTCAAAGTATCTGAAAGTTTGGCTTTATCACGACCCACCAAAATGATGCGGTAATCTAAATTTTGTGATAAAACTATTGCAGTGGCTCGACCCATTCCAGATCCCGCACCGGTGATTAATATATTCTTTGTCATTGTTTTTTACAGTCAACAAATGTAATTGTTTCCTGATTTGCATGTAGTTTTGAAATTCAATTATGAAGTACAATTTAAGTGAGGTTACCGAGCTCATCCGCAATAGAAGGTCCATAGCTCCTGAACATTTTGGTTCAAGAAAAGTACACCGCGAACAAGTGGAGTTGATGTTGAACAATGCCTGTTGGGCACCCAATCACGGGCTTACACAGCCGTGGCGCTTTGTTGTCATGAATGACCAATCCAAAATAGATTTGGCCGAGTTGGCTTTTTTCTGTGCTACCAATGGCAAAGATCCCAATGACATTAATTTGAACAAGGTGCAACGAATGAAGGATAGGATTTTGGCATCCTCTGTCGTCATTGCTTTGAATATGCACAGAGATCCAGCACAAAAGGTTCCTGAGTGGGAGGAGGTGGCCGCAATGGGCGCCGCTGTGCAAAATCTGCATCTAACGGCCACCGCCTATGGACTTGCAGGTTTTTGGGCTACACCATCGGTCATTCAACATCCTGCTATGAGAGATTTCCTTCAATTGTCAGAAGGAGTAACATGTTTGGGATTCTTTTATCTCGGTTATCTCAAAGAAGAGGGTGAATTCAAATCCCATCGCAAACCATTGGAATACTTGACCACTTGGCGCATGTCAGATGAAGGTTAGATTTTTAGGTTTGATATCTTTTTGCCTCTTGCAATTGGCAGTGGTTGCCCAGAAGGGCCAAACCACGCTGGGTTTGCAATTAAAACCCATGTTTGCCAGTAAGTTTTTTGAAACTGGACCACAACGATTTGTTGCTGATTCTTTGGACGCTACATTGTCACAAAAATTGGGTTGGAATACCGGAGTAGTCATTAGAAAAGGCATCAATGACATGTGGAGTATTGAGTCAGGAATTTCCATGGTCCAAAGAAATTTTGAACTGCAATTTTTCAGTCAACGTTATCAAGTGAATAATGTATTAAAGTACAAAATGGTTGGATATGAAATTCCTATCCAAGCCCTGATTTATGTGCAATTGAGTCCAAAATGGTTTATCAACGGTAGCGGTGGAGTGGCTTTGGATTTTTATCCCAGTAATTTGTACAAAACGGGGTCGGTAATGAAAGATAGTTTGTACATTGACGCTTATGCTAAAACATTTCGCACGCGTTGGGCCATGTTGGCTGCTACCGCCAATTTGGGATTTGAATACAGAACAAAAGATCATGGTTATTTTTACATGGGAGCTTCCTACCATCGTCCCATGGGAGATATTGCCTTAACCCAACTTCGTGTAGAGTCTAAGGGCGCAGGCAATGACCTTTGGATGCCCATTGGAGGGACTTATTTGACTTTGGATCTTCGTTATTTTGTCAAGCCGGATAAGGAAGTGATGAAACAAAAAAAGAGGCCGTAGCCTCTTTTTGAATGGAAATAAATACCATTTAGATTTTAGAAGAAATATTCAATTTCAATTTGATTTCATTCTTGGCTGCATAGTTACCAATACTGGGGTATTTAATATCAAACAATGAGCGATCAAAAACAATGTCTCCAGCAACTTTCATGTCTCCATCTCTGCCTTCGATTTTCACTGGGAATTCCAATTCTTTGCTGATGCCTTTGATGGTCATTTTTCCTTTTACCACGTGGGTGTTGCCCTTACCGTCTGCTTTGGCAGAACAGTTGGTAATTTCATACGTTGCATCTGGATACTTTTCTGTGTAGAAGAAATCTTCTGCTTTCAAGTGGTTGATCAATTTAGAATTGGTTCCTGCATCTGTAATGTCGGTGCAAGTCATGTCGTTCATGTTAATCTTGATTTTACCAGACGCAATGTTGCCTCTTGTTACAACCACATTTCCACTAGAAACTTTGACAAAACCGTCGTGGCCTCCGCCTACTAGGTTCTCTCCTCTCCAATCTACTTTAGAGGTTTTGTAGTCAACGATGTACTTACCGTCTTTCAACTGAGCAAATGCTGCAGTAGTCAATGCCATTAGGGCAATAGTCATGATTTTTTTCATATTGTTTGATTTAAATTTTGGTTTCTGAGTTGATCTAAAAATTGATTTACTTCCTTGGTCTCTTTAACCGACAGGAAATGAAATTGTTCAGTTATGCTGTCAATGGGTTTGTCCAGTTGTTCCAATACCTTAAGTCCCTCTTTGGTAATGCAGATTTCACTCTGACGACGATCATCGGGACATGTTTTGCGGGAAACCCATTTTTTGATGACCAATTTGTCAATGAGTCTTGAAGTATTGCTGGAGCGATCAATCATCCTGCTGGTGATTTCTCCAAGATTGAGCAATTCCCCTTTGGCTCCTCTGAGAATTCTTAAAATGTTGTACTGTGGTGGGGTCAGATCATAGGGCCGCAACAAGCTCAATTGCATACGCTGCAGCCAAGAAGAAGTAAACAGCAAATTGATCATCAGCTTGTGGTGTTCACTCTTAAATTTTTCTTGTTTTATTTCTTCTTCTAGTTTCACGAAGCAAATATATGTAGATACAATTAATGTTGATACAAATAAATGTGAAAAAGTTTCCTTATATTTGATGTATGCTAAGAAAACTTCTCATTTTAAATTGTCTTTTTCTATTTGTAATGTCGGCTAATGCTCAGAAGGACGTTAAGAAATTTATAGCGCTTTCAGGCAAGATCACGTCGGCTGTTTGGCCGGACACTTTGGGTAAAGGTCTTAATAAGGCTGTTTTAGAAGTTTTTGCAGAAGGAAAGAAAATTGCTTCAGATACGGCCAGTTCCAGCGGTGTATATAAGATCAAGAAGATTCCGTACGCTCCAAGCATTCAATTTGTTTTTAAGGAGTTGAACCATCTACCTAAGATGATTGATGTTGATTTTTCCGAGTTTGGAGCGGATAATTCAGCTAGTTTGATTTTGGAGATGGACGCTTTTTTATATCGCAATGATGATTATTTGGGCGTGAATTTTCTAAAGACAAAGCCTTTTGGAAAAGGAAAATATAGTATGAAGCAAAAGGGTGTTTTGTGGGATGATCGTTATTATTTCGAGATGAAAGCCCGCTTGGACGCAGTGTTAAAGGCGTATAGTGAGTAAGCATTTATGGAAAAAGAAAAGAAAAAAATTTCTAAAGAGTCTTTTAGAAATTCATTAGCGGTATTTAGATTTTTACAACCCTATGCGCTGTCCTTTGGATTGGGCATTGTGCTGTTGTCCGTTTCAGGATTATTGGTCATAACCATCACTGCTTTGTTGGGATTATTGATGGCGCCGGGTGATATTACCACAGTACCAGGTGGTGCTTGGACACAGCAACTTTTGAGTGTGTTCTTTTCCAATTTGTCTTTTGATACCACAAAGGGTGTACTCATCGCTTTGGTTGCTTTGTTATTGATTCAAGGGATTTTTTCCTTTATCCGAGTGTATTTGTTTGCATATGTCACAGAGAATGCAATGCTGGAACTGCGCAGTGCGGCCTACAAAAAGATGATTTCCAAGTCCATGGATTTTTATCACAGCAGCAAGGTGGGTGATTTGGTTACGAGGATTTCCAGTGATGTATCAACGGTGCAAGAAACATTGACAATAACCTTGGCTGAGTTTATCCGTCAAACCGTTATTATTGTTTTTGGTGTTGGTTGTTTGGTGGCTTTTTCATGGGAGCTCACTTTGGTCATGTTGAGCTCTTTGCCTGTGATCATGATCGTCATGGTGTTTTTTGGGAAGTTTATTAAACGCCTTGGAAAAGAAACCCAGGATAAGGTTGCTGAGTCTGGAAACATTGTCAATGAGTCATTGATGGGAATTGTCAATGTGAAGAGTTATGCGAATGAGTGGTTGGAATGGAAAAAATTCAGAGCCAGTGTAGAGAACATAAAAGCCTTTGGAATGAGAGGTGCTATTTGGCGTGGTATGTTTGGTACGTTCATCATTATTTTCCTGTTCGGTGCATTGGGCTTGGTGATAGGTTGGGGATCATACTTGCATCAGAAGGGTGAATTGCCAGCCGAGGTGCTTCCTCAATTTATCATGCTCACTGGATTGGTGGCTGGTTCTATCGGTGGATTGGCCGCACAGTTGGGAGCTTTACAAAGAGGAATTGGTGTTATAGAGACCATCATGAAGTTGATTGATTCCGAGGATGAGGGAGTTTCATTTGATCAACCCAAATCGGAAACTCAAATTTTAGACACCGCTCTGTCTTTTGAGAATGTTGTCTTTTATTACCCCACCCGTCCTGACGTGACGGTTTTGAAATCGATCAGTTTTCACTTGAATGCTGGGGAGAAGTTGGCATTGGTTGGACAAAGTGGATCTGGAAAATCCACCATCGCAGCATTGATTCTTCGGTTTTTTGATCCTATATCGGGTCAAATCAAATGGGGCGATCAATTGGCTACAGATTTGGACAAGTCATTTATTCGAAGTCAAATGGCTTTTGTTCCTCAGGAAGTTATTTTATTTGGCGGAACCATACGTGAAAATATACTTTACGGTAAGCCCCATGCTGATGAGGAAACTTTGAATCAAGTGGTGAAGGATGCCAATGTTTTGGAGTTTATCACTCAATTTCCGGAAGGTTTGGACACCTTGGTCGGCGAGCGTGGCGTTCAGTTGTCTGGCGGTCAAAGACAAAGAATTGCCATCGCCAGGGCAATGATTAGAAATCCAAAAATTTTGATTTTGGATGAAGCCACCAGTGCGCTGGATACCAGCAGTGAAAGACAAGTGCAAGAGGCATTGGATAAATTGATGAAGGGACGCACCAGCATTGTTATCGCACACCGATTGTCAACTGTAAAGGACTGTGATCAAGTATTGGTATTGGATAAAGGTGAAGTGAAGGAGATGGGGCATCCCAACCAGCTTTTACAAGACCCTCATTCATTGTACGGAAAAATGCTGAACATGCAGCATTTGTTAAATCATTAATTTGTTCTATATGTCAAAGTCGCAATATCCGTTGTCAAAGCAATCGTGGTTATACTCTTTGGTGTATCCATGGGTATCCAATGGATTGGAGTTGTTCTTTGATGGATTTCACGTCAAGGGGTTGGAACATTTTCCAAAATCTGGACCCATCATGTTGGTGGCCAACCATCAAAATGCAATGATAGACCCGCTCATTTGTTGTCGGGTGGTGCCCCACCAATTGCATTGGTTAACACGTTCAGATGTTTTTAAATCGCCTTCCATCGCTCGACTCTTATACAGATTGAACATGTTGCCCATTTATCGTGAGAAAGACAAGGTGGCAGATCAATCTCAACGCAACGAGGCCGTATTTGAGGTCTGTAGAACTCGGTTGTCCAAGGGTGCTGTGGTGAGCATGTTTCCAGAAGGAAGTCACCGTGGAAAGAAACAATTGATGGTTCCTTTGAAAAAAGGTTTTGCGCGTTTGGCATTTTCCTCTATTGAGCATGATCCCAAATTGATGGATTTGAAGATTGTACCCATGGGATTGGATTACAGCGATTTTTTCCAGAAGCATCCACGATTGATTTTGGAAATTGGTCAACCCATTGCGTTGAAAGATTTTTGGCCAGACTATTTAGAAGACAACAATAAAGCCATCAATAATTTGATTAAGTCAGTGCACCAATCTTTGTCTAATCTGATGGTAGACATTAAGGATGAGGAAGATTATACTGTGCTTGAAGAGATGGCTCCTGCATTTGATGATTTGAAACATGAAGGTGTCGTGGAGGGATGGCAACACTACCGTGATTTCTGCAACAATTACCATGAAATTGAGGAAGTGGAGAAGGATGAAATTCGTTCCTATCACAAGAAAGTGAGCGATTTGAATTTGACAGTGAAAGAGGTGGAGATGTCTTTCAAGGTGAGCATGAAGGATTGGTTTTTTTGGATTTTAGAATTCATTCCTGGACGTCTCGGGCGTTTGCTCTTTGGCCCTTTGTCATTGTTCACTGAGAATTTTATCAAGAAGAATGTGCAAGATGAGTTGTTTTATAATTCAATTCGTTACGCATTTTTTACTTTCTTATCGCCCTTTTATACGGTACTGATTTGGTTTGTTTTGCTTGCACTTTTACCTATTTCAGGTCTCATGAATCAGTTGATGCTATTGGCGGTATTGATTTCTCTTGGACTATTTTCAATTTCATGGTCCAGGTACAATTTAAAAATTGCTGCTTTTTTTAGAATTAGACGAATAAAGAAAAGTCAAGCCAATGGATGGCTTGAATTGGAATCTGTAAGAAACAATTGGAGAAAGAGACATGAAAAATAGTATAGCACGTGTAAATGGCATGCAGCACATCGGTTTGGCGGTGAGTGACATGGATAAGTTTTTGCCTTTATATAGGAAGTTATTTGGATTGGATATTCCGTTTTTTGATTCTGTGCAACCCGCACCTCTCATGGATGTTTATACGCATCAAAAAACCATCACCAAGCGCGCCAGTATGGTGTTGAATCTTCAAGGCGGTTGTGCCATTGAAGTCATTCAACCCACCTCATTTAAAGCACGACCCAATTTGAATGCCTTTGCACTTGGTGATATTGGAATCAATTATATCCATTTTAAATCCAGAGATGTTCATCGAGCACATGCGCATGCCAAAGGTCTGGTGAGTCGTGTGGAAGATGTTCATTCTAGGTCCGACGAACGAGCAGCTTTTTATTTACAAGATCCAGATAGCAATTGGTTTCAGATTACATCAGATGATCGATGGTATACCAACAATGGTCATCCTGTCGGTGGTGTAATGGGTTGCGCCATTGGCGTGAGTGACATTGACCAATCCATGAAATTGTATGCGGATATTCTGGGATTTGATCGGGTGGTATATGATACAACAGGCGAGTTTGACGAATGGAAAAGTTTGCCAGGAGGCAATGAAACTTTCAGGCGCGTTCTTTTGACTCCAAGCCAGCCTGTTGGCGGCGGATTTGCCAAGGTGACTGGAAACAATCAAATTGAATTGATTCAAGTGATGACACGCGAACCCAAGAAAATATTTAAAGGAAGAATTTGGGGTGATTTGGGTTTTGTGCATTTGGGCTTGGATGTCAAAGGCATGAAATCCTTGGAGAAAAATCTAAGCGCAAAAGGTTTTCCTTTCACCTGTGATAGTCAGAATGCCCTCAGCATGGGCAATACCAAGGTGCATTGCGTCTATATCGACGACCCAGATGGGGTTTTGATTGAAATGATTGAAGTGTACAAGGTTCCCATCATGGAGAAGTGGGGAATATTCCTGAATGTAGAAAAAAGAGATCCATTGAAACCACTGCCTGACTTTATGCTTAAGGCCCTTCGCTTTAGTAGAATCAAAGATTAACGGGCTGACTGCCGGCGAAGTATCTTTTGAAAAAGTTTGGGTAGGTATTGATGAATCCACAGTGCTTTGAGTTCTTTACCCCCCACACCAAATTCAAATTTTTCTTTTTCAATACCTTGTAAGATTTGCGCTGCACACAATGATGCACTGATTCCTTGTTGTTGATTATTGTCCATTTCCCCTGTAGCTTGTCCATGGGCATCCAATGCATTTTTTGAAATGTCAGTAGCAATAAATCCTGGAGTTATCAAATGAATTTGAACTCCTTCATTTTCTATTTCCATTCTAAGGCTATCATAGTATCCATGCAGCGCGTGTTTGGAAGCTGCATAGGAAGATCGCAAGAAAAAGCCCCACTTACCGGTGAAGCTAGTGATGACTACAATTTTTCCTGAATGCTGAGCAATCATTTTTTTTGCTACATATTGGGTGATGGGAATCTGGCCCAAAAAGTTGCTTTTTAATATCAATTCAGTTGATTCGGAAGTTGTGTCTAAAGCCAACGAACGTTGGCTAATCCCACCAGAGTGAATGAGTGTGTCGATGCTGTTGAATTGGGTCTCATATTGGGCAATGGCTTGAGCAATGGATTCATTGTTGGTTAAATCCAGAGGAATAACTCCGGATCTTTCTGGATAGGGCAATTGACTTTGGGTGTTTTGAAGGGCTGTGGCACTTCTGGATGATAAAACAACAAACCCACCCAATTGGTTAATGGCAATGGCCATACCTTGTCCAATACCTGAGCTAGCGCCAATAATCCAGACCTTTTTGTTTTCCCAATTCATGGGGCAAACATATTCTATTTTTTTTCAATTTCGTTAATGTTGTCTTAACCCTGATTTGACAATAAAAGGATTAGTTTTGAAAAAAAAATGACAATGCAATTTAAAGTTCTCTTGGTAGACGATGAGCAGGACATTTTGGACTTGTTGAAGTACAATTTGGAGAAGGAGGGTTTTGTGGTTGAAACGGCATCCAATGGAAGACTCGCAGTTCAGGCTTTTGAAAGCTTTCAACCGCAATTGATTTTAATGGATGTCATGATGCCTGAAATGGATGGTATGGAGGCTTGTCGAGAGATCAGAGATTTGCCTAATGGCTCCGAAGTAATTATCGCTTTTTTAACGGCTAGAAATGAAGACTACAGTCAAATGGCCGGTTTTGAATCAGGTGGTGATGATTACATTGCCAAGCCCATTAAGCCCAGAATCTTGGTTTCCAAAGTGAAAGCATGGTTAAAGAGGTGGGAACAGAAGGCAGATGCAACAAGCACTGGTGTCGGTACTGGAGGTTTGGTCATTGACAAAGAGAAGTACGTGGTGACCAATAACGGCGAGGTATTTCATTTGCCTAAAAAGGAGTTTGAATTGCTTGCACTTTTGGTGAGTGCACCAGGAAGGGTTTTTACAAGAGAGTATATTTTGAATGCCGTTTGGGGCAATGATGTTATTGTGGGAGACCGCACCATTGATGTGCACATCAGAAAGTTAAGAGAGAAATTGGGTGAAGAACTTTTTAAAACAATCAAGGGAGTAGGCTATAAATTTGAGCCTTAATGAAACCCCACTCTCCCAATGCCATAGCCGTGTGGTTGGCCTCTGCCAACGCTATCTTGGTCGCTGTTATTCTTACCATTGTTAAACTGCGCTGGGAATCTCAATTTTTATCCGTTTGGTCTATCTTTTTATGGGTCGTCTTTTCATGGGTTTTTTCTTATTTGCTTTCAAGAAGTTTTATCGAGAGTTTTCTCTACAAGCGAATCAAGATTATTTATAAGAATATTCACGCATTCAAGAGTCAATCAGAGCGCAGGGTTTCTGTACCAATGGCTACAGATGTTATTCAGGACATCGAACAAGAGGTATCAGATTGGGTAGAGGATAAAATCAAAGAATTGAAGCACCTTCACGCTACGGATAATTTTAGAAAAGAGTTTATTGGAAATTTAGCGCATGAGTTAAAAACACCATTGTTTGGTATTCAAGGCTACATTGAAACGTTGCTGGATGATGATTTAAAAGATGAAGAGCAGGTGAAGTTATTCTTGGAAAAAGCCAATCGACAAGCGGATCGATTGGGGGCTTTGATCGGTGACTTGGATCAAATTTCAAAATTGGAAAGTGGCGCTTTGCCTTTGAATATTGAACGCTTTGATCTCATTCAATGTGTTCAACATGCTATTGAGACATTGGAACAAGCTGCAAGAAACAAGGGAATTCATGTGCATTTAAAGGATGGCAGTCCCAAGATATTATGGGTGATGGGAGATTCCCAGCGCATTCAACAGGTACTCATCAATTTAATCTCCAATGCCATTCACTATGGAATTGAAAATGGAGAGGTGAAGATTAGGTTTTATGATATGGAAGAGCATTTGCTTTGTGAGGTGGCTGACAATGGTATCGGCATTGCCAAAGAGCATTTGCCCAGAATTTTTGAGCGTTTTTATCGGGTGGATAAAAGTCGTTCAAGA
>CANEVR010000067.1 GCA_947442505.1 Flavobacteriales bacterium
GAAATACTCATCATCTCCACTCCCCAAGATTTGCCCCATTTTCAAAGGCTCCTAGGGGATGGAAGTCAGATTGGATGCCGATTTGAATACAAGGAACAATTGATCCCCAACGGACTGGCCCAGGCATTTGTATTGGGTGAAGAGTTTATTGGAAATGATAAAGTATCCCTTGTACTTGGTGACAATATTTTCTACGGTCGTGGCATGGGTAAAATCCTCCGTGAGAACAATGATATCAAAGGTGGCTTGGTCTTTGCCTATCATGTTCACGATCCTGAACGATATGGAGTCGTTGACTTTGATAACAACGGCAAGGCGCTTTCGATTGAAGAAAAACCCAAAAACCCAAAGTCCCATTTTGCCGTTCCGGGTTTGTATTTTTATGACAACCGTGTTGTAGACATTGCAAAAAATCTAAAGCCCAGCCCGCGAGGTGAATACGAAATTACCGATGTGAATAAGACCTATTTGGAAATGGGTGAATTGACCGTTCAAATTCTTGACCGAGGCACGGCCTGGTTGGATACAGGAACTTTTGCCTCTTTGATGCAGGCCGGTCAGTATGTTCAAGTGATTGAAGAAAGACAAGGTTTAAAGATTGGCTCAATTGAAGAAATCGCATGGCGCATGGGATTTATTTCAGACGAACAATTGGCTGAGTTGGCTGTTCCATTGGTGAATAGCGGATATGGTCGCTATCTACAAGAACAACTTCGATATGGTCGCTGATTCATTGACGCTTGAACAAATACAAAAGTGCATTTTAGAAGACATTTCCAACTATGCACGTCCTCAGCTTTTCAAGGACTTACATGAACCCATCCAATATTTGCTGAACATTGGTGGAAAACGCATGCGGCCAGCCTTGGTTCTGATGGCCGCGCAGCTTTACGACAATCAAATAAACCCGCACCGCAATATCGCATTGGCTGTTGAAGTATTTCACAACTTCACCTTGATGCATGATGACATCATGGATGAAGCGCCTTTGAGAAGAGGTCAAATGACGGTGCATGAAAAATGGAATACCAATACCGCTATTCTTTCCGGTGACGCCATGATGATTGAAGCCTATCAATTGCTATGTCAAAACAATCACCCTCAATTGCATCAACTGCTTCAAATATTCAATTCCGTGGCCATAGGTGTTTGTGAAGGCCAGGCTTTAGACATGTCTTTTGAAAAAAGAGAAGACGTGACCATCGAAGAATATCTGAATATGATTCGACTCAAAACAGCTGTCTTACTGGGTGGAGCGCTCCAAATGGGAGGAATATCCGCTGGTGCTCATGCAGAAGACGCGCAACATTTATACACCATTGGTGAATCACTCGGTATTGCGTTCCAACTGAAAGATGATTATTTAGACGCCTTTGGTGATCCTGAAAAGTTTGGAAAACAAGTGGGTGGAGATATTCTATCTGATAAAAAAACATTTCTTCTGATTGAATTAAAAAACAAAATGGGAGAATCCAATTGGAATCATTGGAACAACCTAAATTGGGCTGGATCAGATAAAATCGAAAACTACAAAAGTGCTTTTCAATCGCATGGTATTGATGCAGCTTTGCTTCAAGCTTGTGAACAATATTCCAATCAAGCCATCCAACACCTTGATGCTTTGAGTTGTAAAGAAGAACAAAAATCATTGCTTCGTGAAACCATCGATTCCCTCCTCCACCGAAGTCACTGATCCACGAAACATCCCTTGGTCAGAATTGGTCAAAGAATTTTCCAAAGACATGAACATGATAGGATGGAACGTTGAGGAGAATCAAATTAAAAATCGGGAATCGCTTCAGCAACTTGTCAAAGAAAAACTAAAAATCAGCCCCAACGAGATCACAGCACTTTTCTACAGAATGGGCATCGAAGAAAATAGAGCTGGCATGGCTTTGGCCAACAAACAAATAACTGAAGGCATTGATGAAATTTGCACGCTCATCCTCCATAGAAGCGAGGAAAGAATTATTCTGCGTAACCAAAATTAGTTTATTTTAGGTGCATGAAAGGCACATTCGTTTCCATCTGCGCTGTATTGTTCAGCTCAATCATCTTAGGCCAAACAGCTGCTGGAAAATGGAAAACCATTGATGATGAAACAGGGCGTGTCAAAAGCATAGTAGAAATCAAAGAGCGCGATGGATTGATGTATGGCAAAGTGGTCGAGTTATTTCGCCTTTCCAATGAAGACCAAAATCCAAAGTGCAATGATTGCTCCGATGATAGAAAGGGCAAACTGGTCATGGGAATGGAAATCCTCAGGGATATGAAATGGAATGGTTCCATTTACAAAAATGGTAGCATTTGTAATCCCAAGAATGGGAAGGTATACACATGCGAAATGTGGCTCAAGCCAGGGGATTCCAACACTTTGATTGTGCGCGGATATTGGGGTTTCATTTCCAGAACGCAAAACTGGGTTCGCGTAAAATAATGCGATTCAAATTTCTCCTCATCCTATCCTTGCTAGGTAGACTCAGCGCAATCGCGCAAGATCCTTATGTTGCGCCCAAAGATTCTTTGGTCGTAAAAAAATTGGAACATTGGCAAGACTTAAAGTTTGGTTTACTCATGCATTGGGGAACCTACAGCCAATGGGGAATTGTTGAGAGTTGGAGTCTATGCAATGAAGACGAGGATTGGTGCAAACGACGAGGTCCTTATGCCAATGATTATGAACTTTATAGAAGAAAATACGAAGAACTCAAATTCACTTTTCGACCTTCAAAGTTCAATGCGCAAAAATGGGCGGACGCCGCATCGGAAGCCGGCATGAAGTACGTCGTTTTCACCACCAAACACCACGATGGCTTTTGCATGTTTGACACCAAAGAGACGGACTACAAAATAACCAGTCAAGAATGTCCCGCCGATTTAGATCCAACAGATGCTATCACAAAAGCGTTTAGAAACAAAGGTTTTTTTGTTGGCCTATACTTCAGCAAACCCGATTGGCATTGTCCCGATTATTGGTGGCCCTATTTTGCTACACCAGATAGGAACGTCAATTACAGCCCTTCAAAGTATCCTGAGAAATGGTCCGCTTACAAACAATTTACATACAATCAGATTCAAGAGTTGACCTCCCAATACGGCCCCATTGACTTGCTTTGGCTGGACGGAGGTTGGGTAAGACCCAAACAGCAAAAAAATCCATCATGGGTCAACAGTCCCTACAACCAGGACATAGACATGGCTTCTTTGGCTGAGATGGCAAGAAAAAATCAACCCGGCATTCTCATCGTAGACCGCAGTGTTGGTGGCGAATTTGAAAACTATTGGACCCCAGAACAGCACATCCCTCCGCAAGAGGAAAAATTGGATTACCCATGGGAAACCTGCATGACCATGGCCAACAGTTGGAGCTATGTTCCCAATGACCAATACAAATCCAGCAAAGAGATTTTAAAAAACTTGGCCACCATTGTTTCCCGTGGAGGCAATTACTTGCTCAACATTGCGCCATCTCCAGAAGGCGAATGGGATGAGGCCGCCTACCAGAACCTAAAAGAAATTGGACAATGGATGAACATCCACGGAGAAGCCATTTATGGTACTTCAAGACATGAGCTGATTACGCAAACGGATCAATATTTTTACACCCAAAAGGGAGATACCGTCTACTGTATCTATTTCAAGAAAGATGGTGAGAACTACCCCAAATATTTCCCTATCGAATACCCCAGAAAACCAGAGAGCGAAGTTCACATTTTAGGAACCGATGCCAAGGTAAGTTATGAATGGAAAAACGGTATGAATTGGACAGTCAACGACTGGAAAAAAACCGGTCTAGAAAACCAACCGGCCGTTGTCTTTTATTTCAAATGTCGCTAGTACTTGGTTTAGATATCATCCACAAGCCCAAGAAAGTCAATGCGCCATTGACGATCAATAATTCAAATCCAAACTTATAGCCGCCCAACCAATGCATTCCATTTTTATCCAAAAGAAAGGAAATCAAGGGGGACAACAATAAAATGATGGGCAAAAACTTGCTCTGCAATTGCCTTTGGGTCAAAATTCCAAAAGCAAACAAACCCAATAAAGGTCCGTAAGTATATCCTGCTATGTCAAACAACAAATCAATGATGCTCTTTTCATTGATGGCTTTAAAGACAAAAACACAAAGCAAGAAAACCAAAGCAAAAGTCCAGTGCACTGTCTTTCTTTTTTTGGTCTTCTCTTCCTCGGTCCATTCTGTATGGCGCTCAAATCCCAAAATATCAATACAGAAGGAAGACGTTAGTGCTGTAATCGCTCCATCAACAGAGGGAAACAAAGCGGATATCAATCCCAAAATAAAAATGATGGAAACACCTTGAGGCAAATAATTCATCACCACCTTGGGAAATACATCATCTGGAGGCAAAGAAAGGCCTTCTCTTTGAATAAACAGATAAAGCATGCCGCCCAACAGCAAAAACAAAGCATTAACCCCTACCAACACAACAGAAAACCACACCATGTTTTTCTGTGAATCACCCAAACGTTTCACACTGATGTTCTTCTGCATCATCTCTTGATCCATTCCCGTCATGGTGATGGTGATAAAAGCCCCACCCAAAACTTGCTTCAAGAAAAATTTCTTGTGCAAGAAATCAAAATTCCACACATCCAAATAATGGTTCTCATTCATTTGTGCAATTGCCGAGGACCAAGACAATTCCATCATATCCTTTAAACTCCACACACACACCACCAACGCCGTGAGCATGAATAGCGTTTGCAAAGTGTCCGTCCAAACTATGGTTTTAACTCCACCCTTCAGGGTATAAGCGATGATCATCAAGAGAATAATGATGCTCGTTACTGCAAATGGAATGTGTAATGAATCAAAAACGAACAACTGCAAAACATTGATGACCAAGAAAAGCCGAACCGTTGCCCCCATGGTTCTGGAGAGAATAAAAAAACCAGCCCCCCATCGATAGGCTTCTGGTCCTAGACGGTATTCCAAGTAGCGATAAATAGAAGTTAAATTGAGCTTATAATACAACGGCAAAAGAACAAAGGCCACTACAAAATAACCCAAGAAAAAGCCCAATACCACCTGAAAGTAAGACCACCCCACAATCCCCACTGTACCTGGAACCGAAATAAAAGTCACACCAGACAAAGACGTTCCAATCATCCCAAATGCTACTATGTACCAAGGCGCACTCTGATTGGCCTTGAAAAAACTTTGATTGTCCGCATTGCGTGATGTCCAATAAGACACACCCAGTAAAACCAAGAAATAAGCCACCAAAATCATGGCCATAACATATCCCATCATCGCTTTAAAAATTGTTCAAATACCATCCGCCATCCTTTCCATTCAGACCAATCATTGACACTCTCATTGTGCCAAATCATCCGCCAATCGCAATGATGCTCCTGCGCATATTGCTTTGCTTCCAAAACTTTTTCACAGGCCCTCGCTGGCGTTAATTGGAGATACTTCTTTAATGCCACATCCATTCCCCAAAAAGGAACCATGACCAATGTTGTAATGCATCCCTTCTCCCAATCAAACCAAGGAAAAGAACGACTGGTTCCTGCGCGGTATCCCACAGTGTCTGCAAACCCCATCGTGTAATCATACTCGATTCCCATTGCCAACAACCGTCTTGGTGATTCGGGCATGGATTGTTTGAGATAATGAAAACGTGCAGTGACAATCTTCTCTCCCTTACCCAATTCCAAACGAGCTAATTCCTCCAAAAAAAGAGAATCATCCTGATGGCCTTGAACACTCGGATGCCATCCCCATGGCACACTTTTTATCAATGAAAACAATGTCTTCCAACCCATCTGTTGTTCCAATTCCATCCCACGATCCCACTCACCTCGTTTGGAACAAAGCACAAAGTAAATCAAATCAAATTGTACTTTAGAACAATTCAATTGAATATCAGAATAGGTGTTGTATGGATCATCGCCACCCAAAGCAACTTGAATGCGACGACTTACCCAATCCCATTTGAACTGGAACACATCACGAAACAAACCTGCAATTTGCTTCATTGGTGATTTGTATTGAAATGCAAAAGGACTATCTATGTCAACCGTCAGTTGACGCCTTGGGATGCGCTCCTCTGACAAACCCAATGCACCAATCAATTGTCTTCGCCACTCATCCAAATAGGCAAAGGATACTCCACTCCATTGCATTTGGATACAACCCGCAGATTGAAACCTTCCTAATTGATCAAAGTTCTCAGGGAAATATTCATCGCACCGCGCCAGCAAATAAAATGAATAAGCCAAGAGATCAAACTCACCAAAAGAATGCAATATCGTTACTACCTTCCGATACGCTATTAAATCGCAGCGCTCATCTTTCCACCAAGGAAAATCCATGCATGGGAGATGAAGCATGGCATCCTTTGATTCCAATCCGTAAGCGATGATTATTGACCCTTGTGGAATGGGGGCATCCTCAGCAAAAAGTTCAAAAGAAAATCCCTCCAACAGAAATCCCAATGCATAACGCAATCGAGGGGTATCGATGTTGGTAAGGATGGCAATCATTTCAGGAAATCAAATATGATGGCTGCCATTTTCTCCGCAGCCCTGCCATCGCCATACAAGGGTTTCCATTTCAAATCCCTCATCTCCATAACATGCGCGAAAGCCTTGGAGATTTTATTTGCATCAGCCCCGACCAAAAAAGCTTTTCCGTCCGCGACAATTTCTGCCCACTCCGTGGTGTCGCGCAATATGATGCATGGTTTTTCAGCAAAGTAAGACTCCTTCTGCACTCCGCCGGAATCTGTGACAATCAATTGACTCAATCGTTCCATTTGCAACATTCCAATATAACCCAATGGTTCAATCAGCTGAACATGCTCAGCCGACTCTAACTGAGCGAGCAATTCAGGTTGTGCAGCCAAATTCTTTCTCAAACGCGGATGCACGGGCAAGACCCACTCCAATCCAGATTCTTTTGTCAAGTACATCAAAGTCTCAACAATTCCCCTCAACAATTCCGGATGATCTGTATTGTGGTCCCTGTGTATGGTTGACAAAACAAACTGTTTATCGACAAAAGGCAAAACTTCTGGCCTGTATTCCATTGTCCCATAATACAACGCATTGTCATACATGACATCACCACACTGAAAAACACCCGGATTTACAGCTGAGAAAGGCGCAGTCGCACTGGTCATTCCTTCTTTTTCCAAATTTTCCAATCCCAAGGGCGTCGGACTGAACAGCAAGGTGGACAAATGATCAGTCACAATGCGATTGATTTCCTCCGGCATGGTGCGCTGAAAACTGCGCAAGCCTGCCTCTACATGTATCACAGGAATATTGGCCTTAGCGGCAACCAATGCACCTGCCAATGTGGAATTTGTATCGCCATAAACAAGCACCGCATCGGGGCGTTCTGCAATCATTAACGCCTCCAAGTCCATCATCATCTTTCCAGTCTGTACACCATGCGTTCCTGAACCGGCAGAAAACACTTGAAAGGGTGCATCAATCTCCATCTCTCTAAAAAAAACTTCAGACATGGATTCATCATAGTGCTGGCCTGTATGAACGATGAGTTCTTGCACCTTCCCTGCATATTCATTCCTCCAAACCCTATTGAGTGCAGCCGCTTTAATAAACTGTGGGCGCGCGCCCACAACGGTCATAATTTTCTTCATTCCAAAATGCCTTCATCGGCGAAGCTAAAATACGCATTACCGTGAACGATTAAGTGGTCCATCACCAACAAATCCATGGCCTTTCCCACAATCCTCAATTTTACCGTGATTTCAATGTCATGATCAGAGGGCATCAAGTTTCCGCTGGGATGATTGTGCGCCAGAATAAGCCCATGTGCACGAAATTGAAGCGCCAATGAAAAAACTTTTTTGGGATCTACCAACGTGGCTGACAATCCTCCTTCACTGATGCGCTTGGCCGCCATCACTGTGTTGTTTCGATTCAATAATAAAATCCAAAATTCCTCATGTGGCAGGTCACCAAGGTGCTTCACCAAATGCTCAAAAGCATGCTTGGAACAGGATATCGATTTTTTTTGATCCAACTCCTCAAATCGCTTTCTCCGCGCCAACTCAAACACAGCCATAAGAATCGCCGCCTTGCCCTGTCCGATTCCCTTGATGGTCATCCAATCGTGTAATGTAAACTGGGACAATCGTGTTAGCTTTCCAAATCCTTGCGCTAAAATTAAATTGGCCATTTCCATTACCGGGTATTCCTTTGATCCGCTACCCAATATCAAAGCAATCAAATCCTGATTGGACAATGACTCTGGGCCTTTGCTTTGCAATTTTTCTCGTGGCAATTCTTCCTCCACGCACCAAGTTTCTACATTCGTTTTCATCTTGGTGCAAAATAAAAAAACCCACCTCAAAGAGATGGGCTTTTCAGTCCTATAAGTTATATGCAGGTTATGCCTATTACTTCAAGCCGTTCACATAAATAGCCAAACTGCTCTTCAAGTTGGAAGCCTTGTTGTAATGAATAACATTGTTCTTGGCCAATTTATCCAACATAGAAGCCACTTTGGGCAACAATGCAGACGCTTCTGACTTCGATGTCAAAGTACGCAGTTTACGTAAAGCATTACGTGTAGTCTTGTGATAGTAACGGTTACGAACACGCTTGGCGTCGTTAGAACGAATTCTCTTGATTGCTGATTTATGGTTTGCCATTTTCTTCTAAAATTGGAGGGCAAATATACTCGAAAGAAATCAATATCCCAAAAAAAATATTTTTTTTCTTAAGGAACAAGTTGAAAACTGAACAATTCTTTGCTCTCTTCTAAAGACCTAGATACACAGGCTGCAAAAGGCCTATGCGCATCATTGGTCTTCCACTGCTGGGCCTTGAATTGCATACGTGCCAACTCGCACAACGCCAACTTCTCCTGCGGCTGCACCTCAATACCCACCTGAATGAATTTGTTTCCTTCACTTTGCCCAACCAAGATTATTCCACTTTGGGCATCTGTGTCAAAAAGTGAATGTTGAATTTTCTTCAATGTATCCATCATCCTTCCTAAATTCTCCCATTGACCGGACTTGGCCATTCCACTCATGATATCGATAATGGGCTGCAAACTCTGATGATCCAACCTCCCGCGATAAATCATATAAATACCGTTGTCCTCCATCCAATGCTCCACCATTTTTGTAAACTGAATTTGTGGAGGAATGACTGGCTGTTCAGTATAGCTTATCGTCACCTGCTGATGAAAACAAAACTTACCCGCCGTTTTGGGCTCCATCTCATAATCCAATTTTGAACCAGATTTTCTCGAGATTTCTATGAGACCCAAACCCGCACCTCCCTCTTCACCAAAACTTTCATTCTGGATGATTTCACGGTAACGCTGTTTCTTTTCTTCAGGACTGAGTGCGTTTACTTTATCCAAGGCTTCCCTCAATGGGTCCACAGATGACGGATTGATTCCATTGATGGTGTTGATGGTGCAAAAATCTGTCGAAGAAAAAAATCCAAAAAACCCTTCAGCCTCTCCGCTTTCTTCTTGAATACCATGGCGCAAAATATTTTGAAAACACTCGACCATCAAAAACGAAGCGCGCTTTTTCACACTTACATTGTCTGAGTTGGCTTGTTTGATGTGATTCCCCAGGTCCAAAATGGCCTCTGTAAAGTGATCCATCATCGTGCCTCGATAGCCGTAATATGAAACACCTCCATCAAACATTTGATAAGCATAAAACAACATTTCTAAAAGTTGTTCTCCTCTTGAGCAGCCACGTGGTGTATCCAAAATTGATTATTTTGTCATTGCGAACTTAACCACAATTGTACTTTTTGAAAACTTTTTCGGTGTTTTTTTTAACAAAAATCAGTTTATGCACTTGTAAAACCTCAGCTACTTATTGTTTTAATGACAATAACTTCTTTTGCAACATGAAAGTCTAGTCTTTCTCAACTTCTTAATATTTTTCTTAACCATTGAAACCAAATCCCAAAATGTCTTGTTCGGATTCTACAACATCAACTCTTTTGAAATTCTCTTTGGCTTAACCAATTCTTCCAACGTCAATTCATCAAGTTGTAAGGAAGTTATTGCTGTATTTTAGCCTCATGAAAAGAGGCGTAGCCATTTTAGGGTCAACAGGTTCTATTGGAACCCAAGCATTGGAGGTCATCGAAGCCCATCCAGAAAAATTTTCTGTGGAGGTATTGACCGCGCAAAAGAATGCGGACTTATTGATTGAACAAGCATTGAAGTTTTCGCCCAATGCCGTTGTCATCGTGGATGAAAGCCAATACCTTAAAGTCAAAGACGCTCTATTTGACGCAGGTATCAAAGTATATGCGGGAGAAGAAAGCCTTTGTCAAATAGTACAATCCGACAGCATTGACATTGTGCTCACTGCATTGGTGGGCTTTTCTGGATTAAAACCTACTGTTGCGGCCATTGAAGCCAAAAAGCACATCGCCTTGGCCAACAAAGAAACTTTGGTTGTAGCTGGCAAAATCATCACGCAACTGGCCCAAGAAAATGCGGTGAACCTCTACCCTGTCGATTCTGAGCATAGTGCTATTTTTCAATGCTTGGCAGGTGAGTGGCACAACCCCATTGAGAAGATCATTTTAACTGCTAGCGGCGGTCCTTTCAGAGGAAAAACCACTGAGGATTTAAAGGAAATTAGAAAAGAACAAGCCCTCAAACATCCCAATTGGTCGATGGGAGCTAAAATCACCATTGATTCTTCTACGCTAATGAACAAAGGTTTGGAGGTCATTGAGGCGCAGTGGTTATTCGATTTAAAACCACATCAGATTGATGTCATCGTTCATCCCCAATCCATCATCCACAGTTTGGTGCAATTTGAAGATGGTAGTCTTAAAGCACAACTTGGATTGCCTGATATGAAATTGCCCATTCAATATGCCTTGGGTTATCCGCAACGTTTGCCCGCTGATTTTCCGAGATTCCATTTCTCGCAATTTCCCAATCTCACCTTTGAAGCTCCAGACAAGGAAACTTTCCGTTGCTTGCAATTGGCCTATGACGCCATGGCCGATGGAGGCACTGTGCCTTGCGTCATGAATGCGGCCAATGAGATTGCTGTATCGCTCTTCTTACAGGACAAAATCGGTTTCTTGGAAATTGGTCAATTGGTTGAATCGGTCATGAAACACCACACCATCATTGACAATCCAGCCTTGAGCGATTTATTCCAAACCGATATTTGGGCCAGAGAGACCGCCATTCAAATGGCGAATTGATCAATGCGTGCTAAGCTCGATGCTCACGCTTTCCACTTGACCAGGAATGGGGGCTGCGACTTTCGTCAATTTGATACGAATGCTTTCCGCCTCTTCAAAACGCGCTTTTAGCGAATTGAGAATGCGATAACCCACCGTTTCAATCAGTTTGGAACGAATGGCCATCTCACGACGCACAATGTTGGTCACCTCGACATAGTCAATGGTTCTGTCCAAATCATCGTACAACGCCGCCTCCTTCACATCGACATGAAACACAGCATCGATGAGGTATTTGCCCCCGATTATTGCTTCCTCTTCCAAACACCCGTGATGGGCGTGCACCTCAATGTTGTTTACGTAAATAACTCCCATGGTATTTTAATACAACGATGATTATCCCAATTTTTCGATTCCAAAAGCCACACGCTTCATCACTTCTTCCTTTCCAATAACAGATGCCACCTGCGCCGCAGCCGGTCCGGTCAAGGTTCCTGTCAGCAATAGTCGGAACAAAGGCATTACTGCGCCCATGCCCAAATTTTCTTCTTGCAAGAATTCCTTGAAACGATGGTCGATGCTTTCGAACGAAAAATCTTCCAAAGCATTCATGGCATCCGCCCACTTTTGGATAATCACCGCAGATTCTCCCACCTTCCACTTTTTAGAAACCGCCTCTGCATCAAATTCCGTAGGACCTTGGAAAAGGTACATGCCTTCCAACATGTCCTCCACAAACACCGCGCGCTCCATCATCAAGCCCACCACATTCTCAGTGTATTCCAAACTCACGTCAATGCCTTTCTCCTTCAACAATGGTTGAAGCATTTGCGCCAACTCATGGTGTGGAGTAGCTCTGAGGTATTGTTGGTTGAACCATCTGGTTTTATCAGGATCGAATTTTGATCCGCTCTTCCCGATGCGCTCAATGGTGAAAGCATCGATCATTTCTTGTTCTGTGAAAATCTCTTGGTTGTTACCCGGTGCCCAACCCAACAACAACAACATGTTGATGAAGGCTTTGGGGAAATAACCTTTTTCGCGGTAACCGCTGGAAATGGCTCCCGTCTCTGGATCTTTCCATTCCAGTGGGAATACTGGGAAGCCAAGGCGATCGCCATCGCGTTTGCTCAACTTTCCATTGCCGTCCGGCTTGAGGATGAGGGGCAAATGGGCAAACAAAGGGGCTTCCCATTCAAAAGCTTTGTACAACAGAACGTGAAGCGGTGCGCTGGGCAACCACTCTTCGCCGCGAATGACGTGGGAAATGTTCATGGTCATGTCGTCCACCACATTGGCCAGGTGGTAGGTGGGCATGCCGTCAGATTTGAAGAGGACTTTGTCGTCCAGCTCGTTGGTAGAAAAGACAACCCAGCCGCGGATCAAATCTTGGAAACGCACTTCCTCATTGCGCGGCATTTTAAAACGAATGACGTAGGGATCACCGGCAGCCAAGCGCTTCTCCACCTCATCGACGGGAAGGGTCAAGCTGTTTTTCATGGTCATTCTTGAGATGGAATTGTATTGCCAATTGGGCATCTTGGCCAACTCTGCTTGTTTGCGGATGTTGTCCAGGTCTTCAGAAGTATCAAAAGCGTAGTAGGCCCAACCGGCGGCAATCAATTTTTCTGCGTAAGGTTTGTACATCGGTTTGCGCTCGCTTTGGCGGTAAGGGGCGCAATCGCCGCCATAACCAACACCTTCGTTGGGTTCGATGCCGCACCATTTGAGGGCTTCGATGATGTATTGTTCAGCACCGGGGACAAAACGACCTTGGTCGGTATCCTCGATACGCAACAAGAAATCACCGCCGTGTTTTTTGGCAAACAGATAATTGTACAGGGCGGTTCTCACACCTCCCATGTGCAGCGGCCCTGTCGGACTGGGTGCAAATCTTACTCTTACTTTACGCATAAATATGGGTGCAAATTTAGGGAAAACTCATGACGCAAGGACTCAAATGGCGCATTAATCGAAACCATTGAAATTTCAATCCATTCAGATTTCCTTTGACGCAATGAAACCTTTTACGGTTGCAATAAAATCTTGAACGGGTAAAACCAAACCCTCCACTGATTCCTTATCAAAGTCATACATATCACCATAATCCCCTTTTTGTCTTGAATCAAAGAGATCAGAAAATAACCTACCATGTTCCAACGAAATCAAACCTGTTTTTACATAATGCAAATTGAACTGATTGCGCAAACCTGCATGGGTTTTGGATTCTATTCCGTCTTTTAAGATCAATGCAGAGACTAGATAATAACATGAATAGTACAGGCGGTTCATTGCACCATTCCAGCTCTCAGCATGAATGAGCAATTCGGCATCTCTGAATGCTTGATTACTTTTTTCAATTCTATACTGAATGTAATCATTGATGAACTCACTCATAGCAAAATACCATCTCGGGTTACATTTTTATAAAAAGGAGTGACACTCAATTTTGCGTTCCAATCGAACTGTGAGTAAACGAACGTTGAGAATGGTTCTTCGACTTCCAATTCAAGATCGAATAATTTATGTCGAATGGTTTGCTCTTCCTTGAAGGAAACCAACGGCTGATTTAAGAGTACCAAAATATCCCAATCAGACTCTGCAGAATCAGTCCCTCTGGCTCTTGAGCCGAACAAAATTAC
>CANEVR010000068.1 GCA_947442505.1 Flavobacteriales bacterium
AAAAAAAATATTGTAAAATCCAAAATTCATTCTATATTTGCAATCCGTTTTTAAGACACAATGGCAAAAAAAGGTAACAGAGTTCAAGTGATTATGGAGTGCACCGAGCACAAGGAGTCGGGCATGCCAGGAACAAGCAGATACATCACAACCAAAAACAGAAAGAACACCCCAGATCGTTTGGAGATGAAGAAATACAATTCTATCTTGAAGCGAATGACCGTTCATAAAGAGATTAAATAATTTAAGCCATGGCAAAGAAGGTAGTTGCAACATTGCAAACTGGTGGTGGTAAGAACCACACCAAGGTGATTAAGATGGTGAAGTCACCAAAATCAGGGTCTTATTCCTTCAAGGAAGAGATTGTGCACAACGACAAAATAGCTGAGTGGTTTACCAAAGCCTAATCAGTCATTGATAACGTTTCAAAGGCTTTTTCGAAAGAAAAAGCCTTTTTTATTCTAAAACAATGGCCATGAATTTTTTTAAGCGCCTTTTCTCCTCGGAGAAAAAAGAAACCCTGAACCAGGGATTGGAGAAGACCAGAACCGGTTTGTTTTCTAAGTTGGCGCGCATCGTTGTGGGTAAATCAACCATCGATGACGAGGTTTTGGATAATCTCGAAGAGGTGTTGATTGGGTCAGATGTTGGGGTGGCCACAACTTTAAAAATCATCGGCCGCATTCAAGAACGCGTTTCCAAAGACAAGTACATGGGGACAGCGGAGTTGAATAATATTCTAAAAGAAGAAATCGCAACTTTACTGGCATCCTACGAAGGCGAGGAATCTGAGGATATTTTTATTCCAACGATGTCTTCACCTTATGTTATCATGGTGGTTGGGGTGAATGGAGTTGGAAAAACAACAACGATAGGCAAATTGGCTTATCAATTACAAAAGCAAGGAAAGAAAGTGGTGTTGGGAGCGGCAGATACATTTAGAGCTGCAGCGATAGATCAATTGAAAATTTGGGGAGAGCGATCTCAGTCTTCCGTTATTGCGCAGAACATGGGCTCTGATCCGGCCTCTGTTGCTTTTGACACGTTGCAGCACGCGGTAGCCCAAAAGGCTGATGTAGTCATCATTGATACAGCAGGTCGATTGCACAATAAAGTGGGACTGATGCAAGAACTGTCCAAGATCAAGCGTGTCATGGACAAGATAGTACCCGATGCGCCTCATGAAGTTTTATTGGTTTTGGACGGGTCAACAGGTCAAAATGCATTTGAGCAGGCCAAGCAATTTACAGCAGCTACTGATGTGAATGCTCTAGCCATTACAAAAATTGACGGCACCGCCAAAGGAGGTGTGGTGATCGGTATTTCAGATCAATTTAATATCCCGGTGAAATACATTGGAATAGGAGAACGCCCGGAGCAATTGCAAATTTTTAATCGTTTCGAATTTGTGGATTCATTGTTCACAGAAGAAAATCAAGCATGAAGACCAAAACGCTCAAAAAGAACAAGGTCAATGTGGTTACATTGGGTTGTGCCAAAAACATATTTGACAGCGAGGTAATGATGGCTCAGTTAAAGGCCAATGATTACGATGTTCATCATGAATCAGAAGATCAAGATTCATCCATCGTTATCATCAATACATGCGGATTTATTGATAATGCAAAGGAGGAGTCCATCAATACCATCTTGGCTTGGGCCAAGGAGAAGGAGAAAGGAAATGTAGACAAGGTATTGGTGACGGGATGTTTGGGAGAGCGCTATCGTGATGTTCTAGAAAAAGACATACCTGAAGTGGATGGAATATTTGGGACGCGAGAATTGCCGCGTTTGCTCAAAACTTTAAAAGCAGATTACAAACATGAATTGGTAGGAGAGCGTTTGTTGACGACTCCAAGCCATTACGCTTATTTTAAAATTGCGGAGGGTTGTGATCGTCCGTGTTCTTTCTGCGCCATTCCATTGATGCGTGGCAAGCATTTGTCTACGCCGATGGAAGACTTGGTAACGCAAGCAAAAGGGTTGGCCAAGAATGGTGTCAAAGAGTTGATTTTAATCGCGCAAGATTTGACCTTCTATGGTTTGGATTTGTACAAGGATAGAAAGTTGGCCGACTTACTCAGAAACTTATCTGATGTGGAGGGCATCGATTGGATTCGTTTGCAATATGCGTACCCCAGTGGATTTCCGATGGATGTTTTGGATGTGATGAACGAACGATCCAACATTTGCAAGTACTTGGACATGCCTTTGCAACATGGTACGACTAAAATGTTGCAGGCCATGCGCCGCGGTATCACAAGAGAAAAGACTGATGCTTTGTTGCAAGACATCAGAGCCAAAGTTCCAGACATCGCCTTACGTACCACACTCATTACCGGATTCCCCGGCGAAACCAAACAGGATTTTGAAGAGTTGAGCCAATGGGTTGAGCAAACCAAGTTTGACCGTTTGGGTGTGTTTACTTATTCGCATGAAGAGAATACGCATGCCTTCTCTATGAAAGATGATGTACCTGCACGCACCAAGAAACAGCGCGCCAATGCCATTATGGAAATTCAATCTGAAATTTCATTAAAGAAAAATCAGGAAAAGGTTGGACAAGAAATGAAGGTGTTGATTGATAGGAAGGAAGGCGAGTATTACATCGGAAGAACAGAATTCGATTCTCCTGAGGTGGACAATGAAGTGATCATTCATGCACCAGATCAATATTTGCGTTTGGGAGATTTTGTCAACACCACAATAACGGATGCTGAACAATATGATTTGTTCGCGGAGTTGAAAAGCTAGGTTTGGATGGACAAGTTGCCTGTCATGGAAGAATTCTGCACCCTTCAAGGGGAGGGTGTCTTTTCAGGCTGCCCTGCATATTTTATTCGTTTGGCGGGATGTGATGTAGGGTGTGTTTGGTGTGATGTTAAAGAATCTTGGAACAAAGATGAGCACCCTATGATTGCCGTTGAGCAATTGGTGCAAAATGTATTGACCAGTGGCGCCATTCGTGTGATTGTGACAGGTGGTGAGCCCACCATGCACAATCTGGATGCCCTGACCCAGCAACTGCGAGAGAAGGGAATAAAGACACACATTGAGACGAGCGGTGTTCACCCGCTAACAGGACAATGGGATTGGATTACCTTTTCGCCCAAGAAGTTCAAGGCACCCACAGATGAAATTTTTCAAATCTGCAATGAGATGAAGGTCATTGTCTTTCATCCCTCTGATATTCAATGGGCCATCGAGTTGTCAAAAAAGACAAACGAAGATTGTCACCTTTTGCTTCAGCCGGAATGGGAGAGGCAGGATGAGTCGATGCCATTGATCATGTCCCACTTGAGTCAGTTTCCCAATTGGCGATTGAGCCTTCAAACGCACAAATACATTGGCGTTCGCTAGAAATATCGCAATTTGGTTCGAGTCATTGAGCGAAAATCCAAAGCGCTTTCGTATTGTGTTTTTTATCTTGTTGGTGGCTACGATGTCACCTTTATTTGCCTCTTACTATTTCCCATCATTGGATTCTCCTGCGCATTTGTACAATGCCAAGTTGATTTTAGAACTTTTGCAAGGTGATAATTATATTGTCCAGCATTTCTATCAATATAATCCATCGCTGGTTCCCAATTGGGTTGGACACGCCCTTTTGGCCTTGTTCTATTTCATCTTTGGTGAGTGGTGGTTGGCGGAAAAATTGATGTTGGTTATCTATTTTGTGTCGTTGCCATTGGCCGCAGATTATTTTATTAGAACCATAGGCGGGAATCGATGGTTGTCTTTTTGGTCATTACCTTTTGTGTTCAGTTTTGTCTTCTCTATCGGGTTTTACAATTTTTCATTGTCCATCATTTTTGCTTTGCTGTTTCTGTCCAAAAGTTGGAAGTTTTTTGAAAGGCAATTTTCAGTGAAGGAAATCCTGATTCTGTTTTCATTGTTGTTGATGGTGTATTTTTCACATGGGTTTACTTTTTTATTGACACTTTTCATTTGGGGTGCCAGTGCGCTGCCGTGTTTGATTCATGATTGGAAAAAGAGTCAATCGATTAAGTCCATGATGATGGGAATCATTAAGGCTGTTGTTTTGATTTTACCTCTTGTTATTTTATATCGACTGAATACAGCCTATCACAGCGGGATACCAACCTTTTTGGAAAGATTGGATTTGATGAAGGACTTGTTCAGATGGCGTTCTTTGATTGTTTACCATGAGGGCAAGGAAGAACGTTGGACAGTTATGATGTCATTGCTGACGATCGCACTTTTGATTTTGGTTTTTGCAAGAACGAAGTTTCGCTTCACGCTTCCTCAACAACGTGTGATTCTGACGGTGATAACCTTATTCATGCTGTTTTTTTTATTACCAGACAACACCGGGAGCGCGGGATTTATCTCAGTGCGTATTCAAGGTTGGTTGGCTTTGATGACAATTGTTTTCCTATCTGTTTCTACAGTTCCCAACCGACTAGCATTGGCAACAACAATGTTCATGTTGGTTGCGCATTTTGCGTTGGTTAATTTTCATGCTAAAGTTGTGCGCAAGGATGGCAGGTTTTTGGAGCAATGCGCAGTTGCCCAGCAATACATACCCGAACATTCCGTCCTTCATTTTGAAGATCTTTCAGGCGATTGGCGCTTTCAACATTTTAGCAATTTCATCGCACTCCAATCAGAAGATGTTGCTTGCACAGAGAATTATGAGGCCAATGTTGATTATTTTCCGTTGTGTTTTAAGTCAATGAGCAAAGATCTTGTGGATTCATTGAATTGTATAGAACAAAAATTGATCATGAAGCCAGTGGTGAAAGATTCAATTTATCAAAACACATTGAAGGAAAGACTAGCCAAAGGGAATCGTATTGTTTTCGAAAATGAAGCGATTGTATTGCTTCAATCTACGAAATGAAACAGGTTACTCCTGATTGGGGTTGATTTCAGTTTTTTTTGAACTTTCCTTTTTTCTCTTTATCTCATGATTAAAGCCAATGGTAAACCATTGTCTGTCTGCCTTTAACATTCGGTTGCTGTAGCAAAAGCCAAAGTTAAATTGGTTGTTTTTATTGACTTTTAATTCAACATCTGCGGAGTAACGCCATTCTTTTGAAAGCCCGTATTGAATCAATTGATTGTCGCTCCAGTATTGAATTGCATTGAACCAATAGAAGTATTCTACTTTGGTGTTTAACCTGACTTTCCTCCACTGAGGCGTTGACAATTTCAATCTGCTTCTCAAAAGAATTGGACTTCGTTCCCAAGTCAATCTTTCCATTTGAATGGCATTTCTCCAAGAACACTCAAATCCATTCTGATCTTTTTTTGATCGCAATAGTTTCAAGGAAACAGCCAATCGCACTCTGTTTCCTTGATCCCCATTCGCGTCATTCAGTATTGCGTTTTCATTTGGAAATGCTGTCCAACGGTATTGAAGACTGAGCGATAGTTTTTTCTTGACTTGCAGATGTTCAGTCAAAGCAAAACCGCTTTTTGACCATCCTTCAGGGCTATAGCGATGAAGCAATGCCAGTTCACTTTTCCATTTTTTATTGTGTTTTGAGGAAAGAGAGACATTGCTCCATAACCCCGATTGCGCAGAGCTGATGGATACAATCAATAAGAAAATAGCTGAAAGTAAACCTTGGCGCATCAATGGATGATTTCGAGATTGGGTACTTCAACCAATTGTTTAGCGTCAGAGATGGTCACTTTCTCCAAAATGGTTTTTGTCATTTCACCGGTGGTTAAATCTTTCGAAAGAACATACACCTGATACTCTCCCTTTTGCAATTGCTCGAATGAATACATTCCGTCGGCACCGGTTCTGGTGGATTCATTGTAATTTTTACCATCACCATAAATGAGGTAAACTCTTTCATCGGTAATGGCTGTTTGTGCACCAATCTCGTCAGATTCTCCTTGTTGGCCGACATCCAAAAGAAACGAAGTAGTCACATCATCTGGGTCTGCGATATTGATGTTGTCTTTTGATACCAATTGAATCATGTCCCCGTTTTTGGATAGGTTGAATTGCCCACTGAGGTGGGTTGATAGTGCATTGAAAACGGCGTTGGCAATGGTGGTGTCATTGTCACTGTAGTTGTAGGAAATGGCTTGGCCAATTCTTCCGGTCAATTGCGGATCTCCATTACTTACCCAAACGGGATTGTTGAACCAGAAATAATAGTTTGCTCCATCAGGTTGATTGATGATGAAATAATCCCCGTGCTCAATTTGCAGACCTGATGTGACAGTGATGTCAATGATTTCAGGGCGACCCAAATTGATGTTTTGTCCTAGAACTTTTCCTTGAATAGAAGAGCTTCCGCCTGGACCTTCTTGTTTAGTGCAAGCAATAAGTCCACAGGACAGTGTTAGGGCAATGATTAGATTTTTCATAATACCAATATTTTTTTGAACGAAATGACTTTGTTCTTTTGTGTGATTCTCAATGTATAAAGACCTGCAGGAATTTTTTCCAATGAAATGGAAATTGAATTGGATTGATCTTGCGTGCCTAATTCATTGAATTTGATAAAAATTGTTTTACCCAACCCATCCATCAGGGCTATATTTTCAATACTCTGATTGGCTTGAACATGCAACGTCTCTCCATTTTGAATGGGATTGGGGTAGATGATGGTTTCAATACTTTGTCTTTGTTGATTGAATCCGAGCGACAAGTCGCAAGGTCTTCCAAACATGTTGCTGTCCATCCAAGCTGCGCGGTCTACAATCCACGATTTCAAATAATCAATTTCCTCTTGGTAGGTATTGCCAATAAAATTATTGGGCCACACGTAAGTGCCCAAGATGGGCCAACGTTGAAAATGTCTTTGACTCGCTTCTTCTAATGTTGCAGCAACACTGTCAATGTAGTTCATCAGGTAATCATCACTCCATCGACCTTGTCTTAACTCTTGCCATCGGCAATGGGTTTGATTGGCATAAACACTATCCTCTAGTAAACGATGCCACCAGACAGGATTGTCCAATCCACCTGCACAGAGATTATTAAAATCCATTTCCCATCCCTCCACATTGGGACCATTGCAATAGTCTGAATTGCCCAAAGCTATATTGAAATCCCACAGTGGACCAGCGTGAATTTTTCCACCATCACTCAACCTTTCTTTGTACAAAAAAGTTGAAATGCGGTATCCATCCACATTCTTTGTAATCTCATTGGCCAAAAAGAAATCGATGAAAGATCCCGGATCTATAAATTGTGAATATCCCACCAAGGGGTGGTTGAATAATAAGCTATCCATTAAAATATTCTCCCAGGTAGTTACATATCCTTGGATGTAACTCAATTGACTGGGATGCAATTCATGGATTTCAGGATCATGCAATTGAAAGGTGGTGTAATTGGTGCTGGGTGGAGCCCCAAAATATGGAGACTCCCAAGCAATGATTCCTCCAGCTGTTGTTTTGTCCACTTTTAAAATGTAACCGCCAGTAAGTTCATTGTCTATTGTGTCTGTGGGCATCAAAGGGTCGATGTCAACTCTACCGGGATTGACCTTGATTCTCTCCATGAAAACGTAAACACCCATGTATTCGCCATTGAGCACCAACTCACAAAATTCAGTACGTGGAGCCCAGCGACCTTGGTCTCGTCCCATTTGATAGGTCAGCACGTTGCGCATTAATGATTTGTCAGTGTATGGCGCATAGAGAATCCAATCATTGTCTGCCGGCCAATCAAAAATCGAAGCGTTGTAATTAACGCTATCAGGACCTCGGGTTTCTAGGCCATAGGATTTAGCAGGAAATCCATTGGAGGATGAGCCTCTTCTCTCGATGGCGATGAGTCCATTGAATTCGTTGAAGGCATCACTGAGGGAGTTGGTTGCACCGTTGCCATTGTTGATGATGCCCATGGTGCCATTGATTTTGGGTTCGTCAGGTATGTCTACTCCGTAGGTGTTCACAACAACTATGGGAAGTGCAGAAGTGTAAAATGAAAATGGAGGGGTGAACCAATTGGGCGTTACATTGAACATTGCAGCAGGGTTGGTTAGACCTGCATGCAAAAAACCTCGTGATGTAAAATCGGAGGAGTTGGTACTTTGATTGTGCGTGGCAATGGCCAAAACGTTGTTTCCGGCAATCAATAAGGAAGATGTGATGTTGTGTTCAATGACAAATTGCTCTGGATATCCACCGCTGTACATTACAGCTTCATGGGATCCAGAGGAAGGTTCGTTGAATGCCGGTGTTACACCAAAATCAATGCCGCCACGCGCTATTTCAGTGCCGTTCAGGTAAGCGATGAATCCATCATCATAGTCCATGTTGAGGACCAACTGATGAATGAGGCTTGGGTCAGAAATGTTGAAAGCTATGCGTTGATAAATGCAAATGGTTCCGGTTGGAATGGTTGTAGCATCGTCGTTGTCTCCAAAGCCAAATCCACCCTGTCCAGTTGGCCAAGAGGTATCATCAAAATTCAAGGAATTCCATTCATTGATAGAAGAGGTGGGGACAAAATATTTCCATGTGTCATTGTCGAAAACGATGGTTTCCCAATGATCAACCTGCGCCAATATCCCGTGCAGACATGAACTAAGAAATACTGCAATGAATAGACTAGTCTTTCCCCATTTCATGTTTGGAAAGATAAGAATATGTTATCGAAATGTAAAGATTTAGTTTTCTGGATATCCGGCCTCAACCCATTTGCGACAAGCCTCGATTTCGCAATCAGACAGTTTTCCGCCTTTGGGCATAGCAGAGCATTGATTCAATTGCTCAATGGAGCACAACCAGAATCCTGAATTATCGGCATTTTTAACTTCAACGAAATTGGTCAAAGGGATGCCCGCTGAAGGATTGGAACCGGAGTGACAACCAGTGCAATTGGACTCCATGATGGATTTTATGCGCCCGTTGTAAGAGAAAATGGTATTGTCGCAATTGGGAGTACCATACAAAACAGTTTCGACGTCGTAATAGCATCCGCTCAAGGCACCAAGCATAGATATAAAAACCAAGTATTTTTTCATGTTCTAATTATTAGGAGCTCCAGCATCGAGCCATTTGCGGATGATGGTTTTTTGGCAATCGTTCAAGCCGCTAGTATTCTTAGGCATGAGGTTCATACCATTGATTTGCATGATACTGTTCCAAAAAGCACTGCTGTCTGATACTACATCATTCCAAGTATTGTATTGGTGGTAGTTGTTTCCTGCATTGGCAGTAGTATGGCAACCTTGACAATTGCTTTCAACAATAGGCCAAACACCAGCGCTGAAGGTGTATACTGAGGTATCACAACTTGCGCATGAATTGTTCTTGGCTCCCTGATTAATCCACTGTTGAATCATATTTATTTCTGCCGAAGTGAGTGATCCGTTGCCGGGAGGCGGCATGATTTTATCAGGATTATCTTCAGTAATGGCATCAACCAAATCGCTGTTTCCCGCGTTTCCGGGGGCAATACTCCCTGTGCTGATGATTTGTACGTAATCAGTGAGTACAATGCCTTCACTTGCTGAACCAGCATCATGACATCCCGACATTGCACAATTCGATACAAGAATGGGAAGAATGGTGTTTTGAAAGTAGACGGTATCTGGAGAACAGTTTTCTGAAACAGTGGGGTCATTGGAAGGATCAGGAATGGGCACGTCATGTTTGCACGCCATGAATATTCCTAGTGCAGTGATTATAGTGGCAGCAAATGCGACGTTTATTTTCATGAATTTTTGGATTTATTCATCCCAGGAAATGACAACCTTGTCTGTAACGGGATGGGATTGACATGCCAAGATCCATCCTTTTTCAACTTCTCTGGGAGACAATGCATGGTTGACCTTCATGGTAACCTCACCCTCCAACACTTTGGCTTTGCATGATGTGCATATTCCGCCTTGGCAAGAGTAGGGGGGATCCAATCCCAATTCAATCCCAACTTCCAATAAACTTTTTCCGTTTTTATCTACGACGGTTTCTGTTCTGGTACCGTCAATGATTAATGTAACTGCGCTCTCACTCATGGTTATTCGTTTTTCAAAATTTCTTTCAATGTATTTGGATCGCTCCATTCAAAAGGTCCTTCAATGCGTTGCACTTGCTCCCCTTTTCGATTGTAAATATAAGTCATTGGAATGCTGAACACTTTCAAGTCCTTTAATGAAGGGGTCCGGATAATATTCAAAGCAGTTCTGCTTTTGATGTCATCAATGAACGAAAAATCATCATCCGTGATACAGATGATGGAAACCCCAGCCGATTGATAGGCTTTTTTTACCTGGGCAATTTCCGGAAGTTCGCGCATGCAAGGTCCACACCAATGGGCATAAAAATGAACGATGGTAATGGAATCCGCGGCAATGGTCAAAGGCACAATTTGCCCGTCTCTTTGCTCCGTTTGAATATCTTGAATCGCAATGCTGTGGGGCCATTGTCGATAGATCCAAAAGATGGCTACGCCTGAAATCAGTATCCAAAATCCATATTTCTGAATCCAATTTTTCATATCTTAATAATCAAGCATGGCTTGCAAATGGGCTTTTATATTTTCAATGTTGGGCAGGTAGGCCTGTTCCAATGTGCTGTTCAAAGGTATGGCCGGTGTTACTTGGCTGCCGATGACTTTTGGCGCAGCTTCTAATGATTCAAAGCAGTTTTGGGCCACCCATCCTGCAAGCGCTTGGGCAAAACCATTGTTGGCTGGCTCTTCTGTGAGTACGAGGCATCGATTGGTTTTTTCTACGCTCTGTTGAATCAAGTCATAATCTATTGGGTTTAATGACCGCAAGTCAATGATTTCAACCTGTTCCTCCATGGATTTGCATGCCATTTTTGCCCAATAAACGCCCATTCCATAAGTGATGACGGAAATGGATTTTGGGGCTTTGGCTTCTTGTACAACACGACCTTTGCCTATCGGGATTACATAATCTTCACTGGGTTCGATGGTTCGGGCTTCTTCAGTTCCTTTCACCTTGCTCCAATACAATCCTTTGTGTTCTAATACAACCACTGGATTGGGGTCGTAATAGGCTGCTTTTAATAGTCCTTTTAAATCGGCACCTGTACTTGGGTAAACCACTTTTATTCCGCGGATTTGCAGCAACACACTCTCGACGCTGCTGCTGTGGTAGGGGCCGCCGCTTCCGTATGCTCCTATGGGCACGCGGATGATGCAACTTACCGGCCATTGACCATTGCTCAAATAATAACTTCGCGAAACTTCTGTAAACAATTGGTTCAATCCTGGCCAGATGTAATCAGCAAATTGGACTTCCACAATGGGCTTGAGACCAACAGCGCTCATACCCAAAGTGCTTCCAATGATAAAGGCCTCTTGTATTGGTGTATTGAATACACGGTTGTCTCCAAATTTCTCTGCCAATGTTGCCGCCTCTCTGAAAACGCCGCCCAATCGTTTTCCTACATCTTGCCCGTAAAGCAAAGCGTTGGGATCTTGTGCTAAAATTTCCTGCATGGCAAACAATGCGCTATCCACCATCACTGTTGCCTCTTTTCCTGCTGGGCTGCGATCGCCGCTTTCTTGTGTAATGGGCGTAGGGGCAAAAATATGCTCCATCAATTGGTGTGGTGCAGGGTCTTCGGCAAGCAAAGCACGCTGGTATTCTTGCTCAATTCGCTGTTGTTGTGAATGCCAAATTTCATCGATGGCCTCTTGGGCAAAACCCAATTTGATCAATTGCTTTTGAAACTTGGGAAGTGGGTCGCGCTTTTGCGCTTCTTCTAAATCATCACGGTACCACTCCTTGCGAACACCGCTCGTGTGGTGCCCCAAAAGTGGAACTTTGCAATGCAACAACCATGGTCGTCTATTTTTTCTGATGTCCGCAATGATGTCATGGATGACATCATAACTGGCAACAAAATCAGTACCGTCGATGCTTTTTACTTGAATGCCCGGGTAAGCTTTTGCCAATGTAGTGGCATCGCCAAATCTTATTTCAGAGGAATGCGCGCTGATGTCCCATTCATTGTCTTGAACAAAATACAAAATGGGCAACTGCTTCAAAGAAGCCATGTGCAAGGCCTCAGAGACTTCGCCTTCAGTCATTGAGGCATCTCCCAATGAACAAACCACTACCGGGTTATTGTTGGGATCCTGTTTGTCATGCAGGCCATTTTGTTCTTTATACCAAAGTCCCATGGCAACGCCCGTTGTCGGAATGGCCTGCATTCCGGTAGCCGAACTTTGATGAGGAATCTTCGGAAATCCCGGTCTATTCAGGGCAGGATGGCAGTAGTAAGAACGGCCGCCAGTAAACGGGTCCGACTTCTTGGCCATCAGTTGCATCATCAATTCATAGGGCTGTATGCCAATACCCAATAAGATGCTGTCATCCCTGTAGTAAGCGGAGAGATAATCGATTTCTTTTAACTGTAATCCAAGGGCCAATTGGCAAGCTTCATGGCCCCGCGATGTCGCATGGACATACTTTGAAGTTACCTTGGCATTGGTCTCATAAATGTCCGATAAACTTCTGGCCTGACACATGAGCTCAAAACCTTTCATCAGTTTTTCTGCATTGAGTGCCTTAGATCTTATACTTCCCACGTTCATGACACAAAAATAATAGGTTATGGGGCATTCACACCCTTTCTTCTTTGTCGTATTTTTGTCAAGTGGGAACATTGTTTTATAAATACCAGGGTACAGGCAATGATTTTGTGGTCTTGGATGGTCGGGAATGGACTGAAGCGCCTACAGAAGAGTGGATTCAGCATATCTGTCATCGGAAATGGGGTGTGGGGAGTGATGGCGTTGTGATTGTTCGGCCATCGCAGGAGTTTGATTTTCATATCGACTTTTACAACCCTGATGGGTCACAAAGTTTTTGCGGCAATGGGTCTCGTTGCGCAGTGGCTTTTTTTCATGCGTATTTTGATGCATCCAAAAAGGAATTTGTTTTTTCGGCCATTGATGGAACACACAATGCCATTTGGAGTGAAGGTTTGGTGAGCATCAGTATGAAAGATGTTCATGCGAATGAGGAATCTCCTTGGGGGTGTTTTATTCACACAGGTAGTCCCCACGTCATGGTTCCCGTTGACAATATTGAAGAAATGGATGTGCAAGCAAGAGGGGCTCTGATTCGGTATGACGATTATTTTAAAAGTCAAAACGGGACCAACGTCAACTTTATTCAGAACATTTCTGGTGATTGGCATTTGAGAACATACGAACGAGGCGTTGAGGCAGAAACTTTGTCCTGCGGTACAGGGGTTACTGCATCGGCGTTGTATATTCTCGAGCAATTACAAATGAGTGGACAAATTCGTGTATTCACCCGCGGTGGAATTCTTGAAGTTTCTGCGGATCGAAAGGGGCCTTATCAATTTACAAACGTATATTTGAAAGGTGCCGTACAAAAAGTATTTGAAGGAAAATGGAGTTTATGAGGAAGCATTTGAGTCTTTTGATTTGTTTGATACTTTCAGCCCAAATGTTGGTTGCGAGGAGTCCCATCGTTTCGGTTTTGACTTGCTCTCCCGGTAGTGAGTTGTATAGCGTATTTGGTCATTCTGCACTGAGGGTGCAGGATTCATTGGATGGGGATTTTTATGATGTTGTTTACAACTACGGGACCTTCCAGTTTTCAGATGATTTCTATGTCAAATTT